>NZ_CALLZT010000217.1:0-4740 GCF_937858515.1 uncultured Gordonia sp.
GCCCGCCTGCGGGGGGGGGGACCGGACCGAGCGGGTCGGCCCGGGGGGGCATGCCGATGAGGTCGGTGAACCGGGTGACATCAGCGGCGGGGCCCCCCCCCGACGCCATCGTCACCGCCGGTGGAAAGCCCAGTTCAGCGCGCTGAGCCAGTTCGAGGGCTGCGAACCCGGCCGGGTCCCAGCGCACCACCGCCTGGACGGCCCGGATACCGGCGTCGGCCACGAGCACCAGTTCACCACCGTTGCCGTGGGTGCGGACCAGCGCACCGATCGCCAGCCAGCGCCGCACCGCCATCTCCGTGGCACGCAGATCGGCGCGATCGAGGTACGCCCAGGTGTCGAGGATGATCGCCGCGCCGTATCCACCTGAGGCCACCGGCTCGACGCCGGGAGTGGCGACCACGACCCGGGCACCTGACTCGACGGCATCGACGGTGGCACTGCCACCCGAGGCCACGACGGGAACACCGGCGAACGCACGGCCGAGTTCCTCCGCGGTGCGCCGGGCACCGGTGACCAGCGCCCGCACCCGGGTGCCACCGCATTCGACGCACCGGAAGTGTCGTTCCGTCCGCCCGCACCACCGGCAGGCCAGGATTTCGCCGGGACCGGACCGGTCCTGATCGAGCTGGACGGGACCGTGGCAGGCGCGGCACCGCACGTGGGTACGACAACCGGCGCAGGCCAGCGAGGGCAGGTAGCCACGCCGCGGGACGCTGAAGAGCACCGGCAGACCCGCGGCGATGGCCCGGCGGGCGGACGCGAACGCCATCTCGGGAATCCGGGCCGAATGGGCCAGCGGATCACGCATCACGCGGGCGTCGGAATCGGACAGTGCCAGCACCCGCGGCATCCTCGCGCGCACGGTCTGTCTATCGGCGACCAGGTCGTGCGCCCAACCGGATTCGACGAGTGCCTGTGCCTCGGCGGTGCGGGAGTAGCCGCCGACGAGGAACCCGCACCGTTGCTGGTGGGTTCGCAGAACGGCCACCTCACGCGGATGCGGATACGGGGCGCGGGGTTCGGCGAGACTGTCGTCGCCGTCGTCCCACACCACCACCAGGCCCAGGTTGTGCACCGGTGCGAACACTGCGCTACGGGTACCGGCCACCACCGACGCCGCGCCGCGCCGGATCGCGAGCCAGCGACGATACCGCGTCGACGGCCCCAACCCGGCCGCGAGACTCACGCACCGATCACCGAGCAGTGGTTCGCACGCCGAGACCAGGCGATCGAGGTCGCGCTGATCGGGGACGATGATGATCGTGCCGCGCCCGGCGGCGGCCACCGCCGTGGCCAGTTCGGCCAGCCGCTGCGGCCACTGCTCCCCCGGTGCGGCCTGCCAGACGGCGTGCGGGGCCGCCGCGGACTCCGATCGCAGTGCGCCGATGAACGAGTCGGCATGCTGGTACGACGACCACCCCGCCAGGTCCGGCGCATCCGGCGGCGGCGGAACGTCGTCGGCAGGTCGCGCCTCGGTGCGGGCGTGACGGGGCGGGATGGCCAGCCGCACCACATCGGACATGGTGCCCGCATACCGGTCGGCGACCGCTCGGGCGAGCGTGGCCAGCTCGGGCGTCAGGACCGGTTCGCCCGATACCGCCCGATCCAGGTACGACAGGCTGCCGACGTGGTCGCTGTCGGCCCTGCGTTCCAGCACGAAACCGTCGACCAGCCTGCCCGCGAAACGAATGCGCACACGCGCCCCCACCGCCGCGGTCTCGTCGTCGGCGGCGTCGACGAGGTAGTCGAAGGGCCGGTCGAGATGTGCCAGTCCCAACATCGGCAACACCCGCGCCACCGGAAGGGGTGACGCGGGTGTGTGTGCTCCTTTGGCAGGCGTTTTCGCCTGAGAGGGAGTGGCCAGTGCTACAGCCCCGCTGCGGCGCGCAGCTTCTCGGCGCGGTCGGTGCTCTCCCACGGCAGTTCGACGTCGGTGCGGCCGAAGTGGCCGTACGCGGCGGTCGGTCCGTAGATCGGGCGCAGCAGGTCCAGGTCGCGGATGATCGCGAGCGGACGCAGGTCGAACACCTCGGAAATGGCCTTCTGGATCAGCTCCTCGTCGACGGTGTGGGTGCCGAAGGTCTCCACGAACAGGCCCACCGGGGCGGCCTTGCCGATGGCGTAGGCAACCTGGACCTCGATGCGCTTGGCCAGCCCGGCCGCGACCGCGTTCTTGGCAACCCAGCGCATCGCGTAGGCGGCGCTGCGGTCGACCTTCGACGGGTCCTTGCCGGAGAAGGCGCCACCACCGTGGCGGGCCATTCCGCCGTAGGTGTCGACGATGATCTTGCGGCCGGTCAAGCCCGCATCACCCATCGGTCCGCCGAGCACGAACTTGCCGGTCGGGTTGACCAGCAGCCGCACATCGGAGGTGTCGAGCTCGGGCAGATCATCAGCGGCCAGCACCACGTCGACGACCTCGCGCTTGATGTCGGGGGCCAGCATGTTCTCGAGGTGGATGTCGGCGGCATGCTGCGTCGAGAGCACCACGGTGTCGAGACGGACAGGCTTGTCACCGTCGTATTCGATGGTGACCTGGGTCTTGCCGTCGGGACGCAGGTACGGCAGCGTGCCGTTCTTGCGCACCTCGGTGAGGCGGCGGGACAGGCGATGTGCCAGCGCGATCGGCAGCGGCATCAGCTCGGGAGTCTCGTCAGTTGCATACCCGAACATCAGGCCCTGGTCGCCCGCACCCTGACTGTCGATCTCGTCCTCGGAGATGCCGGTGCGGCTCTCGTGCGAGTTGAAGACACCGCCGGCGATGTCGGGCGACTGTGCGCCGATGGCCACGTTCACGCCGCACGAGGCGCCGTCGAAACCCTTGGTGGAAGAGTCGTAGCCGATCTCGAGGATCTTGGCCCGCACGATGCCCGGGATGTCGACGTAGGCGGAGGTGGTCACCTCACCGGCGACGTGCACCTGGCCGGTGGTCACCAGGGTTTCCACCGCGACACGGGCCGCGGGATCGTCGGTGAGAATGGCGTCGAGGATCGAGTCGCTGATCGCGTCACAGATCTTGTCGGGGTGCCCCTCGGTGACGGACTCACTGGTGAACAGGCGCGACGATGTGGTCATCGGATCCTCTCAAGCACTTCATTTTCAGGAAAATAGAATTGTTTTCCACGGTACACGGCACGAACTTAGGGTGCCCTCAGTGGGGCGTGCGCTCGGGTCGGGACCGGTCAACCATCAGATACGAGGGCGCGTACCTCGTCAAGTATTCGGCTCGCCATCAGTGATTTCGACCCGAGCGGCAATGCCGTCTCGCTACCTTCGGACGATAGCAACCAGCCGGTATTGTCCTCGGTTCCGAAGGCCTTGCCGTCGCCGACGGCGTTGACCACGAGCAGGTCACAGCCCTTACGACGGAGCTTGGCCCGGCCGTGGTCGAGCACGCCGCCGGTCTCGTCACCGGTTTCGGCGGCGAATCCGACGATCACGGCGGACGACGAGATGTGACCATTGTCACGTGCTTCGACGAGTGATCGCAGGATGTCGGGGTTGGTGGTCAGCTCGATCGGGGCGGGTCCGTGTGCGCCCTTCTTGATCTTGGAGCCGGCCACCGCAACGGGCCGGAAATCTGCGACGGCCGCAGACATGATCACGACGTCGGCGTCGGCGGCGCGTTTGGTCATCTGGTCGCCGAGTTCGGTGGCCTGTGAGATCCGGACAATCTCGACACCTGCTGGATCACCGGGCTCGGAAGTGGCTCCGGCGACGACCGTGACCTGCGCGCCGCGCTGTGCCGCGACGCGTGCGAGCGCGTAGCCCTGCTTGCCGGAACTGCGGTTGCCGAGGTAGCGAACCGGATCGAGCGGTTCTCGCGTACCGCCGGCACTGATGAGAATGCGCACGCCGTGCAGGTCGTACGGCAGGGCACCGGGACTGTCGAGGAGCAGCTCGCCGACAAGCGCGATCTCCTGCGGATCCGGCAGCCGCCCGGCTCCCGAATCGCGGCCAGTGAGCCTGCCCGAAGCCGGGGTCATCACCGTCGAACCGAACGAACGCAACGCGGCGACGTTGTTCTGCGTGGCAGGATGCTCCCACATCTCGGTATGCATCGCGGGCACGAACAGCACCGGACATCGGGCCGTGAGCAGCGATGCGGTCAGCAGGTCATCTGCGCGACCTCCTGCCGCACGGGCCATCAGGTCGGCGGTCGCGGGCGCGATGATCACCAGGTCTGCCTCTTGGCCCAACTTGACGTGGGCGACCTGGTCGACGTCCTCGAACACGTCGGTGCGGACAGGATTGCCGCTCAGTGCCTCGAAGGTGGCGGCTCCCACGAAGTTGAGGGCCGCCCGCGTCGGCACGACATGCACGTCGTCGCCGGCTTCGGTGAAGTGCCGGATGACCGAACACACCTTGTATGCGGCGATGCCGCCGCCCACACCCACAAGGATGCGGCGGCGGCCAGGCGATGCGGTCATCGAATACCCGAACCTCTGCGTCAGGACCTGTTGGGGCCGGAACCGGTGGTCTATTCGCCTTCGGTGTGCTCGAGCAGGTCCGAGTGGATCTCACGCATGGCGATGGACAGCGGCTTCTCCTGCTGGCCGGGCTCCACGAGGGGGCCAACGTATTCGAGGATGCCGTCGCCGAGCTGGTTGTAGTAGTCGTTGATCTGGCGTGCCCGCTTGGCCGCGTAGATCACCAGTGCGTACTTGGAGGAGGCGCGTTCAAGCAGCTCGTCGATGGGCGGGTTGGTGATGCCCAGCGGGGTGTCGTACGCGGGCG
>NZ_CALLZT010000218.1:0-5754 GCF_937858515.1 uncultured Gordonia sp.
GTAAGGGGTAACCGACCCGTGCTCAACTTCATCTACTGGCCGGTCTCCTGGATCATGTGGGTCTGGCATTGGCTGTTCGACCATCTGACCCCCAACACCCCCGGCGGCGACGGTATCGCCTGGGCCCTGTCGGTGGTCTTCCTGGTGTTCACCCTGCGCGCGATCCTGTACAAGCCGTTCGTCAAGCAGGTCCGCACCACCAAGAAGATGCAGGAGATCAACCCGCAGCTTCAGGCGATCCGGAAGAAGTACGCCAAGGACCGGGTCAAGATGACCGAGGAAATGCAGAAGCTGCAGAAGGAGCACGGCTTCAACCCGCTGCTCGGCTGCCTGCCGATGTTCATGCAGATCCCCGTGTTCATCGGCCTGTTCCACGTGCTGCGCTCGTTCAACCGGATGGGCACCGGCATGGGTCAGCTCGGCATGGGTGCCGAGGAGACCAGGTCTATCGGCAACTATGTCTTCAATGCCGACCAGGTGCAGAACTTCCTCGACGCCCGGCTGTTCGGGGTGCCGCTGTCGTCGTACGTGACGCAGCCCAAGACGGAATGGGTCGCGTTCGTTCAGTGGGACAACGGCATACCGGCCGCCATCGACTTCACCCGTGGTCATATCGCAATCCTCGTCGTGCCGATGATGATCGTCGCGTCGGTCTCCACACACATGAACTCGCGCGCCTCGGTGGCCCGTCAGCCTGCGGCGGCGCTCGAGAACCCGCAGACGCGGATCATGAACAACCTCGCGCTGTACGTCTTCCCGCTTGGCATCCTCGTCACCGGCGTATTCTTCCCCGTTGCGATCCTCCTCTACTGGATGAGCAACAACATCTGGACCTACGGCCAGCAGCACATCGTGTTCGGCCAGATCGAGAAGGAAGAGGAAGCCGCCAAGCAGGCCAAGCAGGAGAAGCGCAAGGCCAACGCGCCACAACCCGGAGCGCGGCCGAACCGCACCAAACGCGGCGTCGCAGCACCGGCCAAGGCAGCTGATGAGTCCGCTGATTCGGACGGTGCCGGCACTGAATCATCGTCGGTGGACATGACGAAGCCAGGACAGAAGCCGACCAAACCGCAGGCGGGCGCGAAGCCGGCAGCCAAACCGGCCCCGGGGGCCAAACCTGCTGCGGGCGCGAATCGTAAGTCCGGCTCGGCGGGAAAGTCGTCGGGAGGCAAGTCCTCGGGGGGTAGGTCGAAGGGCGGTTCCGGCGGCGGTAAAGGTGGCGGCAAGGGTAGTGCGGCCAAACGGAACCGCTCCGGTGGCAAGTAGTAACCCCGCCGTTCTCGGCGCAGAGACTTTTTCTAATCACCAAGATTGAGGCGGTTGATATGACAACTGAGACCACAGCGCAGGACGAACTCGTCGACGAGGAGGTCGTCGACGAGCAGGCTGCGCAGGAACTTTCCGACGCCGGTGAGGCCACCGATGATGAGGCCACCGGACAGGTCGATGACGTCGAGGGCGGTACCGATGATGACGAGCTCGATGACGACGAGCGGCTCATCGAGGAGGGTGAGATCGCCGGCGACTACCTCGAGCAGCTGCTCGACGTGCTTGACTTCGACGGTGATATCGACCTCGATGTCGACGGAGATCGCGCGGTCGTCAGCATCGACGGCGGTGACGACCTGAGCAAGCTCGTCGGACGCAAGGGTGAGGTGCTCGACGCCCTGCAGGAACTGACCCGGCTCGCCGTGCAGCAGGCCACCGGCGACCGCAGCAGGCTGATGCTTGACATCGCACGATGGCGTGCTGATCGTCGTGACCGCCTCGCCCGTCTCGGCCGCGAGGTCGCTGAGCGGGTGCTTGCAAGCGGTGAGAAGGAATCACTCGATCCGATGACCCCGTTCGAACGCAAGATCGTTCACGATGCGGTCGCCGGTGTGGACGGTGTGGTGTCCGAGAGCGAGGGTGCCGAGCCGAAGCGCCGGGTTGTCGTGCTGCGCTCGTCGTAGCAGTTCGTGTTGACGCTGCGGTTGTGTCGACGTGGAGAGTCCTGGCTTCGGCCGGGACTTTTCCCGTTTCGGTAGGGTTTGCGATTTCCGGATCGCGTTCATCGGTATCAGAATGACGAGAGCCGTCGCTGTGTTGTTTCACGTGAAACAACACAGCCGGCGGCGGCGTAGGGAGGCAGCAGTGGGCACACTTGACGAGGGCGACGACCTGGCATCCGGGAAAGCCGTGTCCGGCGAAGTCGCCGAGGGCGTGCACTCCCCTACCCCGCCGGCCGCGACAGGTGTCTTCGGTGACCGCCTGAACCTCGCCCAGGACTACCGAGACATCCTTGCCACAGACGGGATCGTTCAGGGACTGATCGGTCCCCGGGAGGTCGATCGGCTGTGGACTCGGCACGTGCTCAACTGTGCGGTCATCGGAGAGGTGATCGCTCCCGGGTCCACCGTGATCGATATCGGCAGCGGTGCGGGCCTACCCGGAATTCCGTTGGCCATCGCGCGTCCCGACCTTTCGGTGACGCTGGTCGAACCGTTGCTGCGACGGTCGACATTCCTCGATTCGGTGATCGCGCGGCTCGGCCTCGACGGTGTGCGGGTGGTTCGTGGCCGTGCCGAGGAGAAGTCGGTGCGTGCCGAGATCGGTACCGCCGATGTCGTCACCTCGCGGGCCGTCGCCCCCCTCGAACGTCTCGCCGGCTGGTCGGCTCCCCTGGTCGCGTCCGGCGGCGTGATGGTGGCGATCAAAGGATCGTCGGCGGCCGAGGAGATCGAACGCGACAAGGCCGTCGTCGAGAAGCGTGGCCTGACTCGGCTGCGTGTGGTCACCTGCGGTACCCGGTTCCTCGATTACCCGACGACAGTCGTCGTCGGTGACAAGGTCGCGAACAACCTGCCGGATCGTCGGCGCGGAACCAAGTCGCACGGCACGAGGGCAACCAAGCGCCCACGGCAGTGACCGCGCTTCCATGGTCGGGCATGGGGCTGGCCAGATAGGAAGTGCTCGTGACTTCGCGCCACCCTGTCAGCGACACCCTGCGATCCGATGTCCCTTCCTGAGGCGGCGAGCATGTTGAGGAGTCCGGCGGCAGTGTGGCCGGTCACCGGTATGGTCAGGAAGTCGTCAAGGACGAGCAGATCGCAGTTGTGCAGGTCGGTGAGGAAGTCCAGTCGTTGATGGGTTGTCGGGTCGAGAAGGTCGAGTCTGTTGGCGCCGGGTCGTTGGCCAGTTCGATGACGGTCGGCCCGAATGCAGTCATCCGTAGCTGGGTGACAAGGGCATGTCGGCAACAAGGGCATGTCGGCTTCGGTGAGGTGACGGTCAGGCATGCGGGCCTGCCTCGTCGCCGGTGGTGGTGGGCGTGGACTTTCCTGTGTGCGCATCGAGGCTGAAGTGTTCGGGCCGGCTAGATGAGCTCCCGTGGTGTCTCGGGGTCTGGACAGTGTCGTCGGCGGCGAGTCTGGTGCCGATGGCGTGATGCGGCGGCCGCGCGCAGCGCCGCCAGACGTTGTTTCACCACGCCCGAATTTCACCGCGCCCGAATGCCGCGTGCAAAACCGATCCGAGCACGCCAGCGCCACCACTGCCAGTGTCATCGGCGCGGAGGCGAGCATGGGGCGGGCGTGGACGGCGGCGTAGCCCAGTGCCCAGTCCACATCAGCGGGAGTCCCGAGGGCGGCCAGTTCCACGGCGTGGACCATTTACTGCCGCATCTGTTCGGTACCGGTCGCGGCAGCTTCTTTGAGCCAGGTCGCTGCGCCCTCCCCGATTGCGAGGAACATCCGGTCTTCGATGGTGCGGGCCCAAATCCGGTAATCCCCAGGTGTTTTGGGGTGAGAGCCGGGGAAATGGTCATCATTGATCGCCGGGGTACCGCGGGTGGTGCGGGCGTGGCGGGCCCCCCGATCAGCCCACCGTCGTTGACCGCGCAGATGATCACGTCACCGCCACCACCGGAGTAGCGGACCCACACCGATTGACCTAAAAGTGTTGCCGGAACAGAGTATTGGCGTATTGGCAGTGATCGATGGTGATCATCGGGGTGTTGTCGGGTACTTTGCGGGTCACCCCGAGCCCGGCGGTGTGCGGCAGCTCCGGGATCGCGTGCAGGTGCGGGCGTTCGGTCTCACCACGCCAGCCACGCCACCGACAGCACCACCTTACGACCATCGGACCGTCGCCGAAGTCGTACTGCAACCATAGTCCCGGCTCAGTGACCCACGGCCGGTGCACACGTGTATGACCAAGGCGCCATTGAGATTTCACCACCGACATCGCCCGGCCGTCAGTATTTCCATGAGTTCTCCGTCAGACTTCACGGTGGACCGCTCCTGTAGTTCGGTTCGACTAGGCATCGCCATCGAACACACAGGAGAGGTCCCCTACGGCGCAGACGCGCCGCACAAGATGGATAGGTCCGGGCGGATTCATGATCGCCCACGGTCAGTTTCATGACCGCGGGCGGGCAGTTCTGAATGGCGGTCAGTGGTCACTTTCATGTCCGTCTACGGTCAGATTCCCATGTCCGTCGACAGCTGGTACCGGCGCCCGGCGCCGCAAGGGAGGTCTGCCGCCGAGCAGGCCGAGATCGCCCGGCTTACAAGGAACTGGCCCAGGCGAATAGGAAGCTCGCCATCACCGAGACCGCGCTGGACAAGCCCCACCGACGTGCTTTTCGGCCGCGCCGACGACAAGACCACCGCCCGGGCGAGGTCCTGGTCTGAGCCCGTCAAGTGCACCCCGAACGGTTCCGCGCCGACACCGCCGCCCCCAAGATCCTCACCCCACCCACAACGGTCTGGATTAACAAACCCACCGAACCCGACCAGAGACCGGCACTGGCAACTTGAGGGCGCCCTCCCCGTATGCGCGGTAGTCCTTGAGAGTCCTTGAATCTTCGGGTCTTGGTGTCGTCGTCAAGGTTCGAGGTTGTCATGCTGGGCCATCCATAGCTCCTTGACGCGCGCAATGTCCTCGCGAGCTTCGGCGAGTTCTTCGGGCGTAGGCATGGTCCTTACCCGTCGACGAACTCAACCTCGGAGGGCGGTGGCGGGCCTAGTCGGTACCTATACGCCGATTCGGACTTTCGACTCACAGTGTCTCCTCGATTGGGCTGACCTGCCGTCGAGTAAGAATTGAGGATGCGAAAAGTCGACTCCGCAAGTTCGGCGACCTGGTATCCATTGACAGTTGCTGGGCTTCGAGGCAGGACGTGAGTTGTCGCGTCGCGAATTCTGTCGACCAACTTCCCTGTGTGCGCGTGCTTGCACTCTCTGCGGCTTGTCCTAGATGTAGATATCTGTGGCCCGATGGTGTTTGTCAAGCTGCTGCGGAATCTGACATCGCGGCTACCTCGGCACGCATAGGGCGGCGCACGAGGGTCGCTGGGGCATGGGTGGTGGTCAGTCGTGTTTCACGTGAAACACGACTGACCGAGCTAACCCAGAACTGCCTCGGCAGCCAGCCGCTCCCCTCCCCCACCGTCACCGCTTGAGGCTGTCGGAGGTGGCCTTCTTGGTTCTGCCTTTTCGTTGCTTCTCAGCGTAGGTAGGCGGTATGTCCGCCGGCGTTGGGTGGGCGCGTTTGGGTCAGCGCGATCTGGTGGATAGCGTCAGGTCATCGCGGTGATCGACGAGCAGTCGGAGCTAGCGGAGCTTGCGGGCGACCTCCTCGAGAACAGCGACGGGAAGGTTAGGTCGCGCAGCGGTATGCGCATATGGCAACAGCCAGAGCATGGGACTGCTGCACCGATCGGCATCGGCGTGGATGGAGGCCATGGCCCGCTTGACGGTCGTATACGACGGA
>NZ_CALLZT010000219.1:0-38775 GCF_937858515.1 uncultured Gordonia sp.
GACCCTTCGTGACCCTCGCTCCTACGTCGCAACGGCCTCAGGGATCAAGATGGGACAAACCACTACGGCGTAAGGCAGGCCGTCACCTCACCGGACCCAACGCGGCCCTCACTCGTTCCTCGCAACGGCCTCAGGGATCAAGATGGGCGACGGTTTACAGCTTGGCCACGCATCTTGATCCCTGAGGCTGAAGCGACGTAGGAGCGAAGGTCACGAAGGGTCCGGTGAGATGTGCGCCTGACGTCACCACCTCCCGCCGGAGCGGATCAGCTTGCGGTTCTGAGGTTTTCGTAGATGGTGGCGTTGGCGGTGCCGCCGCCTTCACACATGGTCTGCAGGCCGTAACGGCCGCCGGTGCGGATCAGGTGTGAGACCAGGGTGGTGGCCAGGCGGGCACCGGAGCAGCCGAGCGGATGTCCGAGGGCGATGGCCCCGCCGAGGGGATTGAGCGCGGCATCGGAGGCACCGGTCTCGGCCTGCCAGGCCAGCGGCACCGGCGCGAATGCCTCGTTCACCTCGAAGGCGGCGATGTCGTCGATGGACAGGCCGGACCGCTTGAGTGCCAGCGCCGTGGCCGGGATCGGCCCGGTCAGCATCTTCACCGGATCGTCACCGGTGACCACCGCGGTGTGCACCCGGGCCAACGGGCTCAGGCCCAGCGCGGCGGCATGGTCGGAGGTGGTGATCAGGACCGCGGCGGCGCCGTCGGAGATCTGGGAGGCGTTGCCGGCCGTGATCACGCCGTCGGCCAGGAATGGGGCCTTGAGTGTGCCGAGCTTCTCGACGGTCGATCCGCGCCGGATACCCTCGTCGACCGACACCTCACCGGATTCGGTTTGTACGGTGAGGATTTCGTCCTCGAAAGCACCCGCGTCCTGGGCGGCGGTGGCCCGTTCGTGCGAACGCACCGAATACTCGTCGAGCTGCGTCCGCGACAGGTTCCACTGCCGTGAGATCAGTTCGGCGCCCGCACCCTGGTTGAACTTGCCGTTGAAACCGGGTTCGGTGGCAAGGACGTCTGCGTAGCGGTCGACGGCCGGTCCGCCCATCCGGCCGGCGCTCTCTACGTTCGCCGATCCCATTCCGATCGTCGACATCATCTCCACACCACCGGCGATGATCACGTCGGCCTGCCCGGAGATCACCGTGGCCGCGGCCGTCGAGATGGCCTGCTGGGACGATCCGCACTGGCGGTCGATGGTGAAGCCGGGCACGCTCTCGGGCCAGCCCGCGCCGAGCACGGCCATCCGGCCGATGTTGCCGGACTGTTCGCCGAGGCTGATCACGTTGCCCCAGTGCACGTCGTCGACGAGTGCCGGGTCGATCCCGGCGCGGCCGACGAGACCGTTGAGTACCTGCGCCGACAGGTCGACCGCATGCACCCCCGACAGCCCTCCGCCCCGCTTGCCGATCGGTGTACGCGCCACCGCCACGATTACCGCATCCCTCATGTCACATTCCTTTCGTCGAATGCGCCGCCGCTGCGGCACAAAGAACTCACCGCCACCCGGTTGCGGCGGCGTCAGTGAAATCTTGCCGCCAAATCGTTCTTACGGATCTTGCCCGTCCCGGTACGCGGAAAATCGTCCACCACGAACCATTGCGCCGGTCGCATCGCCCGCGGAAGATGTTCTGCGGCAAAATCTTCTATCGCCCGGAGGTCGGAGTCACCGCAGGCCGGCCGGACAGCGGCCACCAGGCGTTCACCGAGACGCTCGTCGGGCACCCCGAACACCGACACCTCCCCGACAGCGGCGCAACCGGTGAGGATCTGCTCGATCTGCGCCGGATACAGGTTCTCACCGCCACGGATCACCACCTCGCGCAGCCGGGAATGGAAGGTGAGCACCCCCTGCCGCAGGGAGACGAGATCGCCGGTGCGCAGCCAGCCGTGTCCGTCCGTCGCCGATTCGACGCGCAGCGTCTCCCCCTCGCGCACAAGATATCCCGACATGATCGTGGTGCCCCGAACGCACAGTTCACCGATCTCGCCGTCGGCGACGACGGTGCCGCCCTCGCCCGCGACGCAGTAGTCGCGTCCGGGTGCGGGGCGGCCGATGGTGCGGGTGCGTTCGGGTTGCGGGTCGCCGAGCGCGCTCAGCGCCAGGCACGGCGCCTCGCTCTGGCCGTAGCCGACGAGGAACCGGATCCCCAGATCGTGTTCGACCCTGTCGATGAGTGCGGGATCGACTCTGGTGGCGCCACCCACCACCGACACCACCGACGCGAAATCGGCGGGCCGGGCGTTGCCGCGGTCGAGCATGTCGATGATCATCGTGGGCACGAGTCCGACGATCGACGGCGCCGTGCGGGCGATGACCGCGGCGACGGTAGCCGGATCGAATCGGCCGACCGCAACGTAGGTCCCGCCGAGAGTGAGTGCGCCGATCAGACCGGCGACCGACCCCCCGACGTGGTCGAGGGGCAGCGGATTGAACAGCGCGTCACCATCGCGGGCGCCGGCCCCGCGCACGTACTCATGGGCCGATCCGAGCACCGCGCGATGGGACAGCACCGCCACCTTCGGGGTTCCGGTGGTTCCGGAGGTGAACTGGTAGAGGAAAGGGTCGCCCGGGTCGATCGGCACCTGCGGGCCGTGCGGGTCGCCCTCGCCGAGGACGCCGGCGGTCGCCACCCGCGCACAGGCGAGGTGGTCGAGCGTGGCGTACCGGGAATCATCGGGCACCACAAGCAGATCGAGATCGACCTGTCTACAGCGCGCGGTGATCGACGAGACCGGACCGGCCGGTATCGGCACCACCACGCACCCGGCCCGGGCGATCGCGAACGCCGCGACGATCCACGCCGTCCGGTCCTCACCCAGGATGCCTACCCGGGCACCGGCGGGCACCAGCCGGGCGATGCCCACGGCGACGCGCCAGGACCGGTCGTCGAGCTCACGCCAGCGGACCGCTCGGACAATGCCATCGGAATCCACCCACCGGATCGCGTCGTGGTCGGGGGTGCGGGCCACGACCCGCGCCAATTGCTCCGGAATCGTCTGTGCCGGAGCATCTTCGGATCCCGGGTCACCGGAGCGCGGCAGATAGGAGTATCCGGGCCACGCCGGGGCGCCCGGTTCGGGCAGGTGCTCGACGGCAATGGTCATCGCGGGCTCACACCGGATCGAATTTCGCGATCCGCCAATCCCCGCCGACCTTGGCCAGTTCGACGCGGACGCTGCTCGCGGTGAGCGTGGGCGTCGCGTTGTCCGCGGTGACAGTGGATTGGTTGATGAACACCAGCACCACGGCCCGATCTCCGGAGGCGGTCGACACGGCGGTGCCCACGACACTGGCCTGGGTGTCCACCGACTTCTCCTTCGCCGCCGGTATCACCACCTTGCCGGTGAATTCTTTGTAGTAGTCGGCGAATTCACCGGTGAGCAGCTTCTGCGCCTTGGCCACATCGGAATCGACCGAGCCGTGTTTGTAAGACAAGATGGCGACCGAACCTTTGGCGGCCACATTCCCCACCTCGGACCGGGTGGTGTCGGCCTGTTGTGCGGGGCGCACATTGTTCCAGTACTGATAGGCGGCGCCGGCGAAGAGCGCCACGATCAGCACAGCAACAACAGCGAGCGCTATTCGCTTGGTGCCCTGTGGTATTGAGATCTGGGGTTTTGATAGACGAGGCTTACGGATTCTCGCGGTAGTACCGGTCATGGCACGAACTCCACCTTCGACACCTTGGGGATACCGTCGACGTCGACGACGGTGACCCGCAACCGCCACGCCCGGTCCTCGTTCTGGGCGCCGGCCGCATTCGACACCTGCGAGTTGCTTGCGATCATCACCACCAGCGAACCGTTCGAGTTCTCCTTCTCCACCCCGGCCAGCGCCACCTGTCCCTTGGTAGCCACCTTGGACTTCTGGATCACCTCGGTGAACGCGGCTCCGCGCTTCTCGAAGTCGGTGCGGAACTCGCCCGTGGCACTGGCCAATACCCGGTCCACATCCCGCTGGGCGTGCTCGTGGTCGAGGGAGGTCATGTTGATGACCGTCTGCTTGGCGACCTCGACGTACCGGTCGCGCCGGTCCTGCGCGTCGGTGTGGTCGCGATGATCGAGATACAGCAGCACGTTCACGACGACCCCGGCGATCAGCAGCATTGCCGCGACCGCGCCCACGATGAGCACGGCCCGCGAGGGTTTGCTCGCGCCGACCGGTTCATGATCGACCGGATCACTCTCGACGGAATCGTCCTCGGTCGGCTTCTTGTCCAGATCGACGACCGCCGACACATCGGTGGTGCCCTGACCCGGTCCGGATAGCTCGAGATCATCGGCCTTCGTTGCAGCCGTGGATGATTCCCCGGCATCCGGGTCGTCATCGGTGAACGCACGTTCGGCCTCGAGTGCGGCCTCCTCCGCGGCGGAAGCGGCTTTGGCGGCGGCGTCGGCGGCCCTGCGAGCGCGTTCGGCACGGGCGCGGGCGGCCTTCACCGGATCGTCGTCCGGCACGTCCGGACCGGTCACGCCGCCGGCGTCAGCATCGTCTGCCACGTCGTATCCTTTCCGGTCGTGCCCGCCCGCAGATCGGATTGGGTGAATGTGGTTCCGTCACGGGTCCGCACCCGGCCGGTGCCCGGATCATAGGGTGCCACAGATACTTTCGCGTCCGACTTCGACGACGACGGGGCGATCTCGGCGTTCAGCTGCGGATTGTCCGTCGTGGGAGTGGGATTGCCGATCCACGGATTGTTGCCGAGCGGGTGATATTGCTCGTCGCTCTTGCACATGGTGACCGTCGGCGCCCGCTTTCCGGGTTTGTCCATGCATGGCAGGTTACGGGCACCACGGACGGCGATCTGTGAGTTCTGCGGGACGGCGCAGTACAGGTCCTCGTCGGTGCGGGGCGGTGAGTCCACGGCCGAGCCGTCGCGGCGCTCCGATGCGGGCAGGAAGCCGGTGGTGCACGGTGGTGACGAGTTGAGGGTGCTGGTATTGAACGACAGGAAGCCGCGATCGGTGCCGTCCATGTTGGGCACTGCGATGGTGGCCAGCGCCGCCACACCCTGCGGCAGGACGACGAGGATCTGTTCGAGGCTCGGGTTGTAGGTGACGCCCACCTTGCCCAGGCTCACCAGGTTGGCCAGCAGGATCGGCAGCGTCGGCTGCATCTGCTGGAACAGCGCGTTGACCTGCCCCATCGCGGGAGCACCACGGGCCAGGATGTTGCCGACCTTCTCGTCGGTCCGGGCGGTCTGCACCGACAGGGTCTTCAGGTTGGCAGCCCACTTGCGGATCGAGTCGCTGGTCACCGCCTGCGAGTTCAGCAGCGGTTCGATGTCCTTGATGAGCGTGGTTATGGGCACCAGGTTGCCCTTGGCATCCTTGGACAACCCGTGCACCGAGTCGAGCAGGGCGCGCATCGCCGGGTCGGCACCGGAGAACGCGTCGTATGACTCGTCGAGCAGGTTGCTCAGCTGATCGCGCGGAATGTCCTGCAGCGTCTTGTTGACCGATTCGATGAGCGGACCCACATCCTGCGGGATGGACGTCTGCTGCTCGGCGATCACGTCGCCGTCGCGCAGGTACGGGCCGCGCAGGTTCGGCGGCACCAGGTCGAGGTACTGCTCGCCGATGGCCGAGCGGCTGTGCACGTCGGCATGGCTGTCCTTGGGCACCTTGACATCTGAGTCGAGGTCGAGGGTGGCGCGCGCGCCGGTCTCGGTGACCTCCACCGCGGTGACCCGCCCGATCGTCGACCCGCGGTAGGTGACGTTCGACGACGCGTACAGCCCGCCGGTCTCGGGCAGATCCACCGACACCTGATACCGACCGATGCCGAACTTGTCGGGCACCCGCAGGAACGACATCGCCATCACGCTGATGCCCACCACCGTGACGACGGAGAAGATCAGCAATTGCCAGCGGATGAGCCGGGTCATCGGACACCTCCGCGCAGGATCGGTGCGGTCAGCGGGTTCTTGGTGGCCGGGGTGGGCTGGCGGCCGATGGTGCGCCCGAGCAACGTCTCCAGTGCGGTGAGATCACCATCGGCAGAGGTCATCTGCAGGTAGGAGTTGTCTGCTCGGCCGAGCGTGAGATCGATGGTGGCACTGAGGTTTCCGCCATCTCCGCGGATGAACTGCTTGATACCGGCCTGCGGCCACGGGAAAGTGGCGAGCAGTCCGAGCGATCGGGTGAGATTCGGTCCGGCATTGGCGAGCTCGTGCAGGCTGGGTGCCACCGCTTCGAGGTTGGCCTGCAGCGATTGCGAGCTGCGCCGCACCACCGAGTCGGCGAGCGAGGCGAATTCGCCGAGCGAGGTGATCGCGGTGCGCAGGTTCTCCCGGTCGCGGGCGAGCACGTCGAGTGCCGGTGGAATCTTCGCCAGCGCCGCGTCAACGGTTCCCGAGCGGTCGTTGATGGTGGTCGCCAGGTCGTCGATGCCGCGCATGGCCGCGACGAGGTTGTCGCGCTGCGAATTCAGCGATCGGGAGAAGACGTCGAGCTGGGTGATCAGCGACCGTGCATCGGCGGTGTGCCCGTCGAGGGCGGCGTTGATCTGCTGGTTGATCTCCTGCAACTGGGCCAGCCCGCCGCCGTTGAGGACGGTGGACACCGAGGCGAGGGTCTGCTCGGTGGTGGGATAGCCGCCGGCCCGCTGCAGCGGGATCAGATCACCATCGCGCAGTTGACCTTTCGCCGGTTCGCCGAGGGGTTCATCGAGGGCGATGTGCAGGGTGCCGAGCAGGCTGGTCTGCGCGACGGTGGCGGTGGTGTTGGCCGGGAGCTTCACGTCGCCGCCGAGGCGGATGGTCACCAGTGCGTGCCAGCCCTGCAATTCGATGCCGGTGACGGTGCCGACGTTGACGTCGTTGACGAGGACCTGCGAGTTCTGTTCGATGCCATTGATATTGGGCATCTGGATGCGCACGTGGTACGAACCCTTGTCATCGCCCTTGGTGCCGGGCAGACCAACCGAGTTGGGTCCGGTCCAGCCCGAGCACGAGCTGAGCAACAGCACGGCCAGCGCGGTGATCGCGGCCTTGAGGAATCTGGTCATCACCGGCCTCCCGTCCCCGGCAGCCGCATCAGGCCGGCCAGGCCCGAACCACGGCGCACCATCTTGCGTCCGGAATCACCGGATGCGCTTGTCGCCGAGGTGAACACACCGGGCATCGACGTATTCTTCTGTCCTGAGCCGGGTTTCAGATCCGGCTGACTGTAGTCGATCTGTTCTGGGCGCATCTGCACGCTCTGAATGGCGTTGGTGCCTACCGGCGGATAGTTGAAGGCCACGCTGTTAAGTACCGGCCCCAGGTATTGCGCACAGCGCCGCGCCGATTCCATCGCGCCCTCTCCGGACGCCGATTGGATGGCGCCGCAGATGAATTGGATCGGATTCTGGAACTGGGTCACCGACAGCGCGCCGGTCAGGGTGCCCTGGGCGGGCTGATAGATGTTGTAGAAGTTGGCGAATGCGTTGGGTCCCACGTGCAGCAGCTGTTCGATATCGGGTTGGCTCTGTTTCAGGGCGGTGGTGACGCTCGCCAGCCTCGACACCGACGTGGCGAGTTTGTCGCGGTTGTCGCCGACGAACCTGGTCACCTGGTCGAGCACCGCATCCACGCTGGTCACCGCGGTGGACAGTTCGTCGTCGGTGGTGGTCAGCACCGAGGTCACCGACGCCAGATCGCGGTTGAACTGGGCCATCTGGTCGCCGCTGAGTGAGAGCGCGCTCGCGAACACCTTCAGATTGCGGATGGTGGCGAACATGTCGGACCGACCGTCCCCGAGAGTCTGTGCCGCCTTCGACAGTTCGGTGAGGGTGCGGTTGATATCGGTGCCCTTGCCGTCGAGAGTGCTCGCGGCCGAGGAGATGAAGTCGCCGAGCGGTCCGCGGGCACCGTCGGCGCCGGTACCGATTGCGGTGCTCAGGGATTCGAGCTGATCGCGGAAATCGTCCCATTCCACCGGAACGGCGGTGCGGTCGATGGGGATGACCGCACCGTCGGCGAGGGTGGGTCCGCCGCTGTAACCGGGCGTGAGCTGAATGAAGCGCGAGGACACCAGCGTCGGCGACATGATGACCGCCTGCGCACCGGCCGGGACCTTCTGATCCTGAATACGGAAAACGACCTTCATCTTGTCGCCGTCGGCGGAGATCGAACCGATCTTGCCGACGGTGACGCCCATCAGTTTCACGTCGTCACCGGCGTACAGGCCGTTGGTGTTCTCGAAGTAGGCGGTGACCTGGGTGGACGTCGCCTTGGTGTAGAACTTCCATCCGATGATTCCGGCGACACACGCCACCACGAGCAACGCGGCGACGACGGCGGTGCGCCTGCTGATACCCGAGACGAAGCCGGCGACGTCGGCGCGGTAGTCGGCGAGGATTCCCATCGCTAGCCACCTCCGGTGCGGCGCTGGCCAGTCGGACAGCCTGCGTCCGTGGCGATCTCGGTGCCACCGCGTTTGCGGGTGCCGGCGGGCGTGTTGGCTCCGCAGGTCACCGGGTAGGTGGTCTTGCCCAGTTTGCTGATGTCGATGCCCTTTTCCTTGAAGGCGGCGTCGATGAACGGCTGCAGGAATTGCCCGGGCAGCAGATTCATCACGTACGCGTTGAAGAACGGTCCCGAGGCCACCGACTCACCGAGCGAGGTGGCGTACTGCTGCAGCGGTTTGAGCGAGGCCTGCAGGTCCTTGCGGTGCTTGTCGAGGAGTTCGGCCACGCGGTTGAGTTCGGTGAGCGCGGGGCCCAGCTGTGCGTCGTTCTCGTCGATGAGCGCCGAGATCTGCCGGGTGACGGCGGTGATACCCGTGAGCAGGGTGTCGACGTCGTCGCGGCGTGCGGCGAGTGCGGAGAACAACGCGCCGCCGTCGAGCAGCATGCGATTGATCTGCGTGCTGCGGTCGGAGAGCACCGACGTGACCGATTCGGCGTTGTCGAGCAGGCCGCGGATCAGCTCGTCGCGCGAGGCGATGGTGCCCGAGAACCGGGACACCCCGTCGAGGGCGGTCCCCAGGTTGGGCGCGGTCTTGTCGAGGGTGTCGCTGAGGACGTCGATCGCCGAGGCGAGATCCTTCTTCTCCAGGTTCTTCGACGTGAGCGTCAGGTCACCGAGGGCGTCGGTGAGCAGGTATGGGGTGTCGGTGCGGTCGAGCGGAACCACCTCGTCGGCGCCCAGAATCCGCGACCCCCGCGATTGCACGTCCAGGTATTTGGTGCCGAGCACGGTGCGCGTCTTGATCGACAGCCGCGACAGTTCCCTGACCTTGACCCCGTCGGCGTGGAAGGTGATCTTGACGGCGGGTCCGTCGATGGCGATCTTCTCCACCTGACCGACCTTGACTCCCGCGACGGCCACGTCGTCTCCGACCTTGAGTCCGCCTGTGTCGCCGAACATTCCGGCATAGGTGCGGTGTGCGCCGAGCAACGGAACCTTGTCGTAGAACTGGGCCGAGGCCACCACCATGGCGGTCAGCAGCATTCCGATCAGGCCCGTGCGGAAGGTACGCGAACCGGGGCGAGCGGAGCGACGGGAAATGTTGCCCGCATTGACGTTTCTCATAGCGGCGCGCACCGGCCCGCCCGCTGGCCGATGATGTCGATATACACCGGGTCGCCTTTCGGCCCGTTGACTTTCAACGTGGCATCGCAGAGATAGAAGGTGAAGAAGGCGCCGTAAAGTCCGAGCCGGCTCAGCGCGCGATAGCTTTGCGGCAGTTCACCGAGCAGCCTGTCGACGTAGCCGGAGTTACCGTTGACGGCCTCCGAGAAACGGCGGACCTGGGTGACGTCCTCGGCGATGGCCGGCCGGCTCTGATCGAGCAGGCTCGCCACCGACCGGCTGGCTCGCGACATGCTCGCCACCGATTGCGCGATGCGGTCGGACTGGGCACCGAGCCCACTGATCAACTGCTGCAAGGAATCCACACCCTGATCGAAGGCATCGTTCTGCTTTCTGACGGTGCTCAGGACGCCGTTGAGGTTCTCGATCACCGAACCGATGAGCTGATCCTCGTCGGCGAGCCGTTCGGTGGCCTGCCCGATCTGGCGCAGTACCCGACCCACCGACGAGCCCTGACCCTGGAAGACCTCGATCAGCGCCTGCGAGATGCCGTTCACGTCCTGCGGGTCGATCGCCTTGAGCAGTGGCCGGAAACCGCCGATGAGGGCGTCGAGGTCGAGCGCCGGACTGGTCCGATCCCGCGGGATCGTTGCGCCAGAACGCAATTCGTGCGGGTCTCCGGGTCCGTCGGAGATCTCCAGGTAACGATCGCCGATCAGGTTCTGGTACTTGATCGTTGCCCGGCTGCCGCCGTTCACACGGACCGCCGAGTCGATGGTGAACGACACCAGCGCCCGCTCGTCGTCGACCACCTTCACGCCGGTGACCCGGCCCGCGTCGACGCCGGCGACCCGGACCTTCTCGCCCTTCTTCAACCCCGACGCGGAGCTGAATTCGGCGCGGAATCCGGTTTCGTCGCCGAAGCGGAACTGTCCGAACACCACCACCAGCATCGCCAGGATCACGACCATCACGACGGCGAAGATCCCGAATTTGATTGCCACACCGCGAACGCTCACCGGCCACCCCCGGATGTGATCTGGCCGACCATGTACTGGATGAATGCCGGTGTGCCGGCCTTCAATTCGGTGGCGTAGGCGGTGCTGGCACCGGTGTCCATCACCAGATACGGCGCCGGATAGTTGGTCCGCGTCATCTGCGAGTAGCAGCCGGGCGAACCCTTGGGCCCGCCCTTGGCATTCACCTTGGGCAGATTGTCCGGATACCGGTAGGCGTTGTCGCCCAGCAGGAGTGCGACATCGAGATCGAGCGAATAGCCGTTGTTCTTGCCACCGAACCGGCCCATGCCGTAGTCGAGGTTGTAGGTGGCCTGATCGGCGACACACTTGAACTCGGGCGAATACTTGGCCAGCAGTTCAGTGGTGGGCACCAGCAATCGGGAGGCATTGACGAACCGGGATCCGCTCGCGCGCAGCAGGTTTGTGCCCGAATTGCCCAGACCGATCGCCGAGGTGAGCAGTCCGTCGAGGTTGTGCTCGTTGTCGCGCACCGTCGTCGCGGTCACGGTGGCGTTGTCGAGGAGATCGAGGAGATCGCCGGCGGCGGAGTTGTAGACATCGGTGACCTTGGTGGTGAGAGTGGTGTCGCGCTCGATCTGCCGCCACAGCGGATTGATGCCGCGCAGCACCGCGTCGGAATAGCTGATGGTCTCGCCGAGTTCGCCGCCGCGCTCGCGCAGACCCCCGGCGACGGCACCGAGCGTGGCGTTCAGTTTGGCCGGGTCGACGGCCTGCATCACGCCGAGCAGATTCTCGAACAGAGTGTTGACCTCCGTGGCGACATTCACCGACTCGATGGTGGCACCGGAGGAGATCGTGCCTCGTCCTTCCGGCAACAGCGCAACATATTTGGCGCCGAATGCGGTGGATGCCTTGATCTGTGCCTTTGTGCCGGCGGGGATCTCGGCGAAGCTCTTGTCGTCGATGTCGAGGGTCAGCGATGCGGTGTCACCGTCGGTGCTGACCTTGGACACCGAACCGATGGTGACCCCGTGCATCTTGACCTTGGCGCCGGGCGCCATCACCAGCCCGGCGCGGTCCGATTCGACGACGAGCGATCGGGTCTTGTCGAATCCGCCGCGGAAGGAGTACAGCGACACCAGCGCACCCACCACCAGGACGGTGATCATGACCAGCCCGGCCACGAAGTAGTGGGGTTCACTGCGATGGGAACGTTCCTGCGCCACCGGTCATCCCGCCAGGTTGAAGTTGCCGGACGTGCCGTACACGGCCAGGGACACCAGCAGGCACACCACCACCACCGCCACCAGCGACGACCGGACCGCACGACCGACGGCCTCGCCGACGCCCGCGGGTCCGCCCGTGGCCATGTACCCGTGGTAGCAGTGGATTCCCATCACGACGATGCCCATCGTGACGGCCTGCATGAACGACCAGATCAGGTCGGCGGGCCGCAGGAAAGTGGCGAAGTAGTGGTCGTAGACACCGGCCGACTGCCCGTTGATGAAGATCGTGTAGGTCCGCGACGCCAGGAACGACATGAGCACCGCGATCGTGTACAGCGGGATGATCGCGATCACCCCGGCCACCATCCGCGTCGACACCAGATACGACATCGACCGAATCGCCATCACTTCGAGCGCGTCGACCTCCTCGGCGATCCGCATCGCACCGAGCTGGGCCGTCGATCCGGCGCCGATCGTTGCGGCCAGCGCGATACCGGCGGTGACTGGTGCCGCGATCCGCACATTGATGTAAGCGGCGAAGAATCCGGTGAGCGCCTCGACCCCGATGTCGCCGAGTGAGGCGAAACCCTGAATGGCCAGGAGAGTGCCCGCCGAGAACGTCATGAATCCGACGATCACGACGGTGCCGCCGATCACGGCGAGGGCCCCTGTGCCCATACCGATCTCGGCGATCAGCCGGATCGCATCCTTGCGGTATCGGAGCATCGCGTGCGGAATCTGGAACACCGCGTCGCGATAGAAGATGGCCTGGTGGCCCACCGACCGGACGCCGCTCACCGGTTTGCCCAGTGTCTTGGCCGCCCGCGGGTATCGGGCGTTCAACACCGATATCGAGGTCATTTACTGCTCCTTCTCACCCTGCGGTCACCTTCACCCCGACCGCTGTCAGCACGACATTGACGGCGAACAACGCCACGAATGCGTACACGACCGTCTCGTTGACCGCGGTACCCACACCTTTGGGACCGCCGCTCACGGTCAGACCCCGGTAGGAAGCCACCAATGCGGCGATCAATCCGAACAACCCCGCCTTCACCTCGGACAGGATCACTTCGGGCAACCCGGTGACCAGCGTCAGGCTCGACACGTAGGCGCCCGGGGTCACATTCTGCACGTACACCGAGAAATAGAAACCACCGACCAGGCCGATGGCCACCACCATGCCGTTGAGCAGCAGCGCCACCAGACAGGAGGCGACCACTCGCGGCACCACCAGCCGATGCACCGGGTCGATGCCCAGCACCCGCATCGCGTCGATCTCCTCGCGGATGGTGCGGGCACCGAGGTCGGCGCAGATCGCGGTGGCACCGGCACCGGCCACGATCAGCACCGTCACGAGCGGGCCGATCTGGGTGACCGAGCCTAGTGCGGCGCCGGCGCCCGAGAGGTCGGCGGCGCCGAACTCCACCAGCAGGATGTTGAGCGTGAAGATCACCAGCACGGTGAACGGCAGCGCCACCAGCAGGGTCGGCACGAACGCCACCGTCACCAGGAACCATGCCTGACCCAGCGCCTCTCGCCAGTGAAAGGGCCTGCGCCCCAACGCCCGAAGCGTATCGAAGCTGAGCTCGAACAGCCCGCCGATCGCCGCGACGGCGGCCCGCGCCTGACTTGGCTTCGTGTGCGTCGTCACGGCAGCGGACGGGGGATGAGCAGGTTCGCGATCATTGTCACGAATTGCTCGATCTCGTCGACGAAATCTAGATGCACCGGATCAAACCTCTTCGTTCATTCACATGCCGCTGGGCCGGCGGGGTCGGCTGGTAGGGGTCTCGGGGTCACTGCGTGGACGGACAACTCAGGGCGGAAAACATCACTCGACGATCACCAGCGCCTGCTCCGGGCAGGCACTGACACCCTGCCGGATGGGCGCCTCGTCCCCCGGACCGATCTCCCGATCACCGAAGGTAGAGTAGCCGTCGTCATCGATGGGAAACAGGTCCTCGTTCACCGCGAAGCACTGCGCATGCCCGACGCACCTGTCGGGGATCAGCTTGGCTCTCATATCGGGCACATCCTTCCCCGTTACACCGATACCGGAATACTCGTCGCGGTCCGAACGGCGACGTTGTCGTAGGTGAGCGCCGACAGGTCAAGGTCGTACTCGGGCAATATCCGCAATGTCTCCCCCACCGCCACCTTCAGTTCCAGCCTGGCCAGGTGCGACCCGATGCACCTGTGGATGCCGCTGGCGAACGCCATGTGGCTGAGCTTCTCACGATGAAAGTCGACGCGGAGCGGATCGGCGTGATAGGTCGGGTCGACGTTGGCCGCGGCCCAGAAGGCGTTCACCTGTGTGTCGGCCGGCACGATCAGACCGTCGCCGAGGTCGATGTCGGTCTGCGGATACCGCATTCCCGAAGGTACGGGAGACTCGAACCTCACCAACTCCTCGATGGCCACCCGCAGCAGATCCGGTTCGGTGACGAGTTCGGCCCGCCGATCAGGATTCTTGCCGAACCAGGCGAGAATGCACGAGAGCGACGCGGTGACCGTGTCCAAACCGGCGAACAACAGCAGGAAGAGCACATTGATCAGGTCGAACTCGTTGATCGGTTCGCCGTCGAACTCTGCGCGCATCAGGTTGGCGATCACGTCGTCGTATTCGTCGAGGCGAGTGCGCTTTTCCTTGAGGAAGGTATCGAAGTATTCGAGGAGTTTGCCGCCGGCCACCGCCATGTTGGCGTCGATCTCCTCGGTGGTCTCCCCCTTGGGATGGATAATGCCTTCCTTGAATTCCAGGAAGAATTCCAGATCCTCCAGGGGTGCACCCACCAGGCTCAGGAATGTCTGGCACGGCAGCGGAGTACACAGCAGATCGTTCAGGTCGCCTCCGCCGTCCGCGCGGACGCCTTCGAGGATTCCCCGCGCCAGTTCGCGGATCTGCTCCTCCATGAGGCCCACCCGCTTGGGCGAGAACATCGGGTCGAGAACGCGGCGCCACTTGCGATGGTCGGGGCCGTCGATCTCCAGCGGAATAAGCCTGCCGTCGTGTCCGAAACTCCCTCCGCGACCGCCGTTTCCGAGAACATCGGGGTTCTTGTTGACCGCGAGGATGTCCTCGTGCCGATAGAGATGCAGTGCGCCGTCGATGTATTCGGCACGCACATCACGTGCTTTGGCCATGTAGACAAGCTGCGGGTCGTGCAGGTCCTTGACCTGCTGCGAGAGCCCGGAGATACGCGGATCGAAACGTGTGACGGTATCCATTGCCTACCTTTCGATCTCGTTGCGGAGCTCGTCCGGGATCGCGCCGGAGGTGATGTCGTCGCTCTCACCGGTGTCGGTGGGGAACACGATGGACGTGCGGGCGAACTGGCCGCCGTCCGCCGACGCGATCGACTGTCCGGAGGTGTACCGCGACTCGTCGGAGACCAAAAACAGTGCGAGATAAGCGTTATCGCGGATCACCGGCGGGGTGTCCACGCGCAGCGGCATGGCCCGGTTGTCCGGATTCCACGGCGCCATCTCCTCGTACGACTTACCCAGCACCTCGGCCTCGGGCGGCAGGGCGAAGTTCACCGACATACCGTGCGTGGGGCAGATCGCGTTGGCGCGAATGCCGAACTTGCCGAATTCCAGCGACGCCGCACGCACCAGACCGTTGACCGCGGCCTTCGATGCGGTGTACATCGGGAAACCGGGGTAGGCGGTGAACGATGCCGCCGACGAGGTACCCAGCAGCGTGCCGGGGCGCTTGTTATCGATCATCCAGCGGGCCGCGGCACGCCAGGCCAGATAGATGCCGGTGGTGTTGACCGCGAAGATGTTGTTCCAGTCCTCAAGTGAGGACTTGTGCAGCGGCTGCATCCCGAAACCTGGTTCGGGAACACCGGCGTTGCCCCACATCACGTCGATGCGACCGTAATGATCGACGGTGGTGGCCACCAGATTGTCCATGTCGGCTTCCGACCGCACGTCGGCGTCGATACCGATTGCGGTGCCTCCGTTCTCGACGATCTCCTTGGCCACGGCCTGGGCCCGGCCGGGTACCACGTCGCTGACCACCAGCGTCGCGCCCTCGGCCGCGAACAGCAGCGCCGATTCGCGGCCCAGACCCGAACCGGATCCGGTGATGGCGATGACCTTGTCTTTCAAGCGCATTGAGCTACGTCCTTCTTCTCAGGTCCGTCGTGTTAGTGGCTGGGGCTGGCGATCGACTTGATACGCAGGTACTCCCGGAAACCGGCGATGCCGTGTTCGACGCCGTCGCCGCTGATCCCGTAACCGCCGAACGGGGCGTCGGGCGAGAGGTAGAAGGAGTTATTGATGTTGACGGTGCCCGCGCGCAGGCGACGCGCGACGGCCCAGGCCCGTTCCTCGTTCGTCGACTGCACATAGCCGGACAGTCCGTATGCGGAGTTGTTGGCCATCCGCACGGCCTCCGAATCGTCGCCCTCGTACCGCAGCACCGACAGGACCGGGCCGAACACCTCGGTCTGCGCGATCTCCGAGTTCTCGTCGACATCGACGAGAACCGTTGGCTGATACCAGAATCCGCGTTCCTGTTCGCCGCGCTTGCCGCCGACGAGCAGGCGGGCACCCTCGGCCTGGGCGCGGTCGACCAGACCTTCCATGCGCTTGAGCTGTTCCTCGCGGATGATCGGGCCGACCAGGTTGACCGGGTCGTTGGGATCGCCCCACGGGATGTTGCCGACGATGTTCTCGAGCCGTTCGAGCACGGCGTCGTAGACGTCGGCATGCACGATCATGCGGGTGGCCAGCGCGCAGCCCTGACCCGAATTGGACAGGCACATGGCCACTCCCAGACCGCAAGCCATATCGAGGTTGGCGTCGGGCAGGATGATGTTGGCCGACTTGCCGCCCAGTTCCAGTACGGTGTGCCGGATTCCGGTGGCAGCGCGTTCGGCGATCCGCTGCCCCACGCCGGGCGAGCCGGTGAAGTGGTACAGGTCGATGCGCTGGTCGGCGGTCATCGCATCACCGACGATCGCCTTGTCCGACGAGCTGAGCGCGGCGAACGCGCCGGCCGGGGTGTCGGTGGCATCGCGCAGGACCTCGGCCATCAGGGCCGCGGTGAGCGGGGTGTCGGGGGCGCTCTTGAGGATCACGGCGTTGCCGGTGGCCAGGCCGTGATGGGTCTTCCACAGCGCGGTCATGAACGGGGCATTCCACGGGGTGATGGCACCGACCACGCCATAGGGCTCGTAGCGGACCTGTCGCTCACTGAGGTTGCCCATCACCTCATACGGACCGAGATCCTCTTCCCAGGGGAAATCGGTGATCAGGTTGTTGAAGTAGTCCATGCCCTCGATCATGAATCGCACATGCGTCCACATGTTGGCGCGCGCCACCCCGGCCTCGGCGACCATGATGTTCTCGAATTCGTCTGCGCGAGCACGCAATCCCTCCTGGAACTGAACCATGCAGCGCTTGCGGAACTCATGATTGGTCGTCCAGTCGGAGGTGTCGATGAAGCGGCGTGCCGCGGCGATCGCGTCGTCGACGTCCTCGACGCCGGCGTCGGCGGCCTCGGCGACCACGGACTCGTCGGCGGGGTTGATGATCGGATAGCGCTTACCCGAGCGGGCCTCGCGGAACTCGCCGTCGATGAACAGCCGGCCTTCCAGCGGTGCGGACATGGTGCCTCCTGTGGTCGTCGCGTCCCCAGCGCACGACTCGGTTACCCGCGGCCGGTCCGGGACTGTTGTCCGGGACCGGCTCCGCGCGGGTCAAGGCTTCGGGCTGGTGTGATCTGAATCTCTGCAATCATTTAACTGTAAAGACGCCGCCACGTCAAGGGAGTGACACTCCCTTAATGTTCCGCGTATTGCGCCGCGGCATGACAAGATGGGGTGATGCCCGATACGTCCGCTCCCGAGAAAGTCGTTGCGCACAGTCCGCGTAAACGCCGTTCAACAGCGCAGGTGCGGTCGCTGATCACCACGGCCGCCTACGATGAGTTCGCCGAGCACGGCTTCGACGGCACCAGCATCCGCGCCGTCGCCGAACGCGCAGGCGTCACCGAATCCACCGTGTTCCGCCACTTCAGCAGCAAACCTGCGCTCTTCGAAACGACGGCGGTAGGTCCGCTGGTGCAGTTCATGTACGAGTTCGCGGCCAGTATCGCCACCCATCCCGACGAGAATCCGGCCGCGGTCACCCTCCGGTTCGTCTCCGGCCTGTACGACCTGTGCACCGTCAACCGGCGCATCCTGGTGTCGCTGGCGGCGCAGCCACACGAGACGGCCGACCAGCGCGAGCCCGCCTTCGACGCCTGCGCCAGGGCATTGGTCCGCGGCATCGAAACCTACATCGCCGAGAACGACCAGGCCACGCCGGTCGACATTCTCGACGCCGTCCGGATGGCGCTGGCCCTGGTACTCGGTGCCGTACTGAGCGACAACGAGCTGTTTCCGGCGGAGGCCGACCCCGCCCGCATCAAAGCGATGCTCAGTCAGTTCGTCCTCATCGGCGCCGGATACCAGCAGCCATCAGCCAGCGGCCAGGGCCGGTAAGGCTACCTCTGGCCGGTGGAGGCGCTGCGGGCGGCGAATGCCCGGACAGCGGCCTTGTGTTCGTCGCCGTCGGCGCACGCTCGGTAGCGGACCAGTTCGGCGTCCATCGCGGCGGCCAGATCCAGGTGCCGGGCCTCGCGCAGATTGGCCTTCATCGCACCGATGGCCTGCGCCGACGATCCGGCGAGCTGTCCGGCGATGCCGCGGGCGGTAGCTGCCACCTCGTCGTCGGGGACGAGCCGATTGAGCAGTCCGAGGCTCAGTGCCTCGTCGGCGCCGACACGTTCGGACAGCAGCATCAGCCGGGTCGTCTGCCCCGCGCCGAGCAGGTCGCGCAACTGCCAGGTCACGCCGAAATCGCCGGGCAGGCCGATCTTGATGAATGCGGTGGTGAAGAACGTCGACGGGCAGCCCACCCGCAGGTCGCAGGCCAGTGCGAGGCCGAATCCGGCACCGGCCGCCGCGCCGGGCATCGCCGCGATCGACGGGGTGTTCATCGACCGCAACTTGCCGACGATGCCGGTCTGCCTGCGGGTGCGATTGTCGAACCAGTCCTGCACGCTGTCGTCGCCGACCGGCACGTCGCCGCCGCGCTGGGCGAACGCCTTCACGTCGCCGCCCGCACAGAACGCCCGCCCGGCACCGGTGAGAACGAGGGCCCGCACTCCGGTGTCCGCGTCGACGTCGGCGAGGACACCGATCAGGATGTCGATCATCTCCGGGGTGAGGGCGTTCTTGGCATCGGGCCGGTTCAGTGTGACCGTGGCGACGGCGTCCTCGAGGCTCAACAGCAGGTCGTCGGTACCTGTGTCGATGTGCTGCGACGATCGTTCGGACACGCCTTCTCCTTACCGTTGCCCCTCCGGTATGCGGGACCGGTCTGAGAGTAGCCGAGTCCGGATGTGAGCAGGGACACTCTCTTATCTGCGCCGCAGGTCAAAACCGGCGTCGGTACACTCATGTCCGTGGCGAGACCCTCGAAACCCCTGATCAGCCGGGAGGCCGCGGTCGCTGCATGCATCGAGATCATCGACACCGACGGCCTCGACGCGTTCAGCCTGCCGCGCCTGGCCAAGCACCTCGGCGTGCGCGCCCCCTCGCTCTACCATCACTTCGCCGACAAGAACGAGATCCTCACCGAGGTGGCCCGCGACATCGCCGGCTGGTCCGTCGTCCGGCCCCGCATGAATCCGGGACCGGACTGGCCCGAGTACTTCGTGGCGCTCGCACTCAACTTCCGGCAGTCGGTGTTGCGCCACCGCAACGCCGCACCGATTCTGCTGCAACACTTTCCGCGCGAGCTGTTCGTCTCCACCTACGAGCGCACCGCCCGTTTCCTGCTCGATTCGGGAGTGCCCAGCGAACTGCACGTCCAGATCCTCGACGGCATGGAAACCCTGTCGGTGGGCGCGGTGCTGATGGAGGCGATGCGGCCGCCGAGCCGCAAGTCGACGATCTTCCCCAACGTCGACGCCGCGTCGCAACCCCTGCTGACCGATGCGCTCGCCGCCAACGAACTCAGCCAGAAACAGCTGTTCGAGTCGATGGTCCGCAGCTTTCTGCACGGCATCGTCCGCGACAACAACCTCGAACAGTTATTCAGCGCCTGAGTGTGCTGTTGATCCCGGTTTCCGAGATCAACCGCACACTCAGGCACGATTTCGGTTTGCGGTGGTGACCAGGGGTATGGGACGGGAGTCCTTGTCAGTCGTCCTCGTCGTCGTCGCCGCGGCCAGGGGGCGGATTGCGGGGTGTCGGGGCGGGGGCGAGCTTGCGTTTGCGGAACTGTAAGAACACCATTGCCAGGTTGACCACGATCATCGCGATGCCGACCAGGCCCCAGCCCCAGCGGCCGTCGGCGAACCAGCCGATCGACAGATAACCGACGCAGCCGATGAGGATGATCGAACCGGCGATCGTCATCGCCATCGATACACCGGCGGCGGTGCGCTGCATCTCCGAATAGGTCACCGAAACGCGTCCCATCCGGTGAGTGCCTTACCGATCATCAGCTGGTGCATTTCGCTGGTCCCCTCGTAGGTGAGTACCGATTCGAGATTGTTGGCGTGCCGGATCACCGGATACTCCAGGGTGATTCCATTGGCGCCCAACAGGGTTCGGGATTCACGGGCGATGGCGATGGCCTCGCGGACGTTGTTGAGTTTGCCGAGGCTGATCTGCTCGGGGGCGATCTTGCCCGCATCCTTGCGCCGGCCCAGGTGCATGGCGAGCAGAAAACCCTTGCCCACTTCCAGCGCCATGTCGGCGATCTTGGCCTGGGTGATCTGGTAACCGGCGAGCGGCTTGTCGAACACCTCGCGGGTACCGGCGTAGTCGATGGCGGTCTGCAGGCAGTCGCGGGCGGCGCCGACCACACCGAACACGATGCCGAAGCGCGCCTCGTTCAGGCAGCTCAACGGGCCCTTGAGCCCTTCGACGCCCGGCAGCATCGCCGACGCGGGCAACCGCACGTCCTCGAGGACGATCTCGCCGGTGATCGACGCCCGCAGAGACATCTTGTGCTTGATCTCCGGTGCGCTGAAACCGGGGGTGTCGGTGGGGACGACGAAGCCGCGCACACCGCGCGCACCCTCGGCGAGGTCGGTCTTGGCCCACACCACGGCGACGTCGGCGACGGGTGCATTGGTGATCCACATCTTGGCGCCGTTGAGGATCCAGTCGTCGCCGTCGCGTTTGGCAGCGGTGCGCATCCCGGCCGGGTTGGAGCCGAAGTCGGGTTCGGTGAGGCCGAAACAGCCGATCGCCTCGCCTTTGGCCATCCGCGGCAACCATTCCTCGCGCTGCTCGTCGGAACCGAACGCGCGGATCGCATACATGGCGAGGGAGCCCTGCACCGACACGAAACTTCGCAGACCGGAGTCGACGGCCTCCATCTCCAGGCACGCCAGACCGTACGCGACCGCGGACGTGCCGGCGCAACCGTAACCCTCCAGGTGCATACCGAAGACGCCGAGCTCGCCGAGTTCGAGAGCCAGCTCGCGGGCCGGCAGGGTGCCGTCCTCGAACCACTGCGCCACATGCGGGCGCAGGCGTTTGGCGCCGAAATCGGCGACGGTCGAGGCGATGGCGCGTTCCTCGTCGTCGAGCAGGGCGTCGAAGGCGAACAGGTCGGCCACACTGCGCGTGGATGCGCTCATCGGATCCTCCTTGATCAGCTCACGTCCAGATCACTAGAACGGCCGTGGCGGGAAAATGGACACACCAACTATCGCAGCCCGACCATCCGAGCGTCAGCCCACCTGCTAAACCGCCTGTTCACCACGGTCCTCGGCCTCCCGGGCCGCCCGGACCGCCGCGGTCGCGAACTCCGACGTCAACCGCACCGCCTCCCGCGACTCCGGCAGATCCTCGATCAGCATCGGGAAGGCATGCACCTGCCAGGAGTAACTGTGCAACTGGACTTCGACGCCGGCCGCGAGCAGCCGTTCGGCGAGGATGATCGCATCCGGTTCGAGCAGCTCGTTCTCGGCGGTGATCAGGATGGTCGGCGGGAACAGCAGCGGATCGACGTCGACGACATTGCGTTTACCGGCCAGCGCGATCGGGCCCCGATCCAGCAGTGGCACCAGTGCGCGCATCTTGGCGATCGACAGATACGAATCGGACCGGCTGGAGCGGTCCGGATTGGTGTCGGCATCCAGATCCAGCCACGGCGAATAGCCGATCCACGCCGTCGGCGACGGTAGCCCCGCACCGCCGGCCAGCTCGATGACCTTGCCGCACAGGTAGCCGCCGGCCGAATCACCAGCGATGACGATGCGCCGGAAGCCGCGTTCGGTGAGCAGTTCCCGGTACGCGTCGAGGGCGTCGGCGACCGATGTTCCGACGCCCGCCTCCGGGAGCTGGCGGTATTCGAGCGCGAACACCGGCAGCCCGGTGGCCCGCGACAACCGGCCGGTGATGCCGCGATGGGTACCGATCCCGGCCACCACGAACCCGCCGCCGTGCAGATAGAGGACCGCGGTGTCGCAGTCGCCACGGCTCGGCCCGGTCGGCATCGTCAGCTCGGTGCGGCGACCGCCGAGCGTCACCCACTCGGTGACCACTCCGGCCGGCGACGGCGCCTTGTCGGTGATCTTCGCGTCGAGTTTGGGCAGGATCGCCATGGTGGTGTTGGTCAGCGGCCACAGTGACAGCAGCGGGCGCAGTGTAAGACGCAAGAACAGGAACACGAAGTAGGAGCGCGCACTTGGATGCCCGTGACGGGTGATCGACATCGTTGTCCTCTCGCCCGGCGGTGCGGGCCGTCGCTATAGTGCGCCCGGCATCTGCCCGCCGACCGCAACCCCCGCCGCTGAACCTACACGGCAGTACGCATGTGAGGATGTCGTCTCGTCAGGTGTCGCGCGTCACCGGACCCTTCGAGACGCTCGCTCGTACCTCGCATCGCCCTCAGGGATCAAGAGGGTGATCACCCTCTGAAAAGCCACCCCTGGGCACCAAGAACCGTGACCACCCTCCCACACGACCACCTTCTTGATCCCTGAGGCCGAAGCGACGTAGGAGCGAGGGTCTCGAAGGGATCAAGAGGGTGATCACCCTCTGAAAAGCCACCCTGGGCACCAAGAACCGTGACCACCCTCCCACACGACCACCTTCTTGATCCCTGAGGCCGAAGCGACGTAGGAGCGAGGGTCTCGAAGGGTCCGGCGACGTTGCGCACCTCACGCAACCACCTCTGACGGCCGCGGAAATCGGTGGGTGAACAGTGATCGTCTTGAGCCACGGGGCACCCGGCCGGGCGATATTCTCTCCTGGTGACGAACGTAGGCGATGCATGAGCCAGACTCCGGGCATGAACCAGATTCCGGAGCACTATCTGCTGTCCGGACAGGCGAGCCCGCCGCGCACGCTGTGCGACATACTGGACGCCACCGCCACCAAGCATCCCGACGCCGCCGCCATCGATGACGGCGACACCACCCTGAGTTACCGCGAACTGCTGGCCGTGGTGCGGCGCACCGCCTCCCGGCTGCGCGACGCCGGGGTGCGGCGCGGGGGCCGCGTCGGGATCCGGATGCCGTCGGGGTCGCGGGATCTGTACATCGCGATCCTGGGCACCCTGTACGCGGGCGCCGCCTACGTGCCCGTCGACGCCGACGACCCGGAGGAACGCGCGACGCTGGTGTTCGGGGAGGCCGCGGTCGACGCGCTGGTCACGGCCGACGGGATCACCGCGCACGCCGCGCCGCCAGCCGATGAGGCCGGCGATGGCCGTCCCACCACCGCCGACGACGCGTGGATCATCTTCACCTCCGGCTCCACCGGCACCCCCAAGGGTGTGGCCGTCACCCACCGCAACGCCGCCGCGTTCGTCGACGCCGAGGCGCGGCTGTTCCTGCAAGGTGACCCGCTCGGGCCTGGTGATCGGGTGCTGGCCGGACTGTCGGTGGCGTTCGACGCCTCCTGCGAGGAGATGTGGCTGGCCTGGCGCAGCGGTGCATGCCTGGTCCCCGCCCCGCGGGCGCTGGTGCGCAGCGGCATGGACCTCGGTCCGTGGCTGGTGCAGCGGCAGATCAACGTCGTGTCCACCGTGCCGACGCTGGCGTCGCTGTGGCCGCCGGAAGCACTCGAAGCGGTACGGCTGCTGATCTTCGGCGGCGAGGCCTGCCCGCCGGAGCTGGGCGAACGCCTGGCCGTCGACGGGCGCGAGGTGTGGAACACCTACGGTCCCACCGAGGCGACGGTCGTCGCGTGCGGGGCGCTGCTCGACGGCAAAGGTCCGGTACGCATCGGCCTGCCTTTGCGAGGCTGGGACCTGGCCGTCGTCGACGCCGACGGGCAGCCCGTCGCCGAGGGCGAGGTGGGTGAGCTGGTCATCGGCGGTGTGGGGCTGGCGCGGTACCTGGACCCGGCCAAGGACGCCGAGAAGTACGCGCCGATGCCGACGCTCGGCTGGGAGCGCGCCTACCGCTCAGGTGACCTGGTGAAGCTCGAATCGGAGGGGCTGCTGTTCCAGGGCCGCGCCGACGACCAGGTGAAGGTCGGCGGCCGGCGCATCGAACTCGGCGAGATCGACAATGCGCTGCAACAACTTCCGGGCGTCGGCGGGGCCGCGGTGGCGGTGCGCAAGTCCGCGGCCGGAAACTCGTTGCTCGTCGGCTACCTGGTGTCCACGGACCCCGATTTCGATGTGGCGCAAGCACATCGGCTACTGACCGAGCGGCTACCTGCGGCGATGGTGCCGCGCCTGGCGCTCGTCGACGAACTGCCCACCCGCACCTCCGGCAAGGTCGATCGGGCCGCCCTGCCGTGGCCGCTGCCCGGCGTCGCCGCCGACACCACCGGCCTGAGCGAGACCGAACAATGGCTGGCCGGGCTGTGGACCGACGTCCTCGGCATGCCCGTCGCCGACGCCAACGCCGACTTCTTCACCGAAGGCGGCGGGTCATTGTCGGCGGCGCAACTGGTCACCGCGATCCGCGCCCGGCATCCCGAGGTCACCGTCGCCGATCTGTACGACCATCCGCGGCTCGGTTCGCTGGCGCAGCACCTCGACGACAAACACGCCCCACAGATCATCGAGGAACGCTACGTCCGACCCACACCGCGGTCGGCAGGCCTGACGCAACTGCTGCTGTCCATACCGCTGACCACCCTCACCGGACTGCAATGGGCCACCTGGCTGGGCGTCGTCAACAACGTGGGCGCCGCCGTCGTCGACGCGGCCGACCGGCACGTCGACTGGCTCGTCACCGCCCCCTGGTGGCTGGTGATCCTCGCGTTCTGTGTGTTCATCACGCCACCCGGCCGGATGGTCATCGCCGCCATAGGATCGCGGATCCTCCTGCGCGGCGTCGGCCCCGGCAGCTATCCGCGCGGCGGCAACGTGCACATCCGGCTCTGGGTGGCCGAACGGCTCCTCGAAGCCAGCGGCGCCGCCAATATCTCGGGCGCGCCGTGGATGATCCACCTCGCCCGATCGCTCGGCGCGAGCATCGGGCACGGCGTCGACCTGCACACTCTCCCGCCGGTCACGGGCCTGCTGACCGTCGGCGACGGTGCGTCCATCGAACCCGAGGTGGACCTGACCGGCTGGTGGATCGACGGCGACGTCGTCCACATCGGTGCGATCGTCATCAAACGCGGCGCGACGATCGGTGCCCGGTCGACGCTGATGCCGGGCGCGGTGATCGGTCGCGACGCCGAAGTGGCGGCCGGGTCGGCGGTGTTCGGGAAGGTCAAAGCGCGTCAGCAGTGGGCCGGATCGCCGGCCAAGAAAGAAGGCAAGGCGTCACATCCATGGCCCGATCAACGGCCCGCCCGACGCAGTTGGTGGGTGCCGCTGTACATCACCTCGTCGTTCTTCCTGGCCGCGGTGCCGCTGATCTCGCTCGGCGCGGGCCTGGCGGTGATCGGCACGTGGGCGCTGTACGCCGATCGGCTGCGCGATGTGATGGTGCGTTCACTGATCCTGCTGCCCGTGGCGACGCTGACGTCGCTGGCTGTGTTCGCGCTGATCACGCTGGTATCGGTGCGGCTGCTGTCGTTCGGGATGACCAAGGGCTACCACCCGGTGCGCTCCCGCGTGGGCTGGCAGGTGTGGTTCACCGAACGGCTCCTCGACTCGGCCCGCACGTACCTGTTCCCGCTGTACGCGAGCCTGCTCACGCCCATCTGGTTCCGGGCGCTCGGGGTGAAGGTGGGCAAGGGTACCGAGATCTCCACCGCGCTCGTGCTGCCCAAGTTCACCACCATCGACGACGGCGCGTTCCTCGCCGACGACACCATGGTCGCGTCCTACGAGTTGGGTGGCGGCTGGCTGCACATCGACGACGCGAAGGTGGGTAAACGGTCGTTCCTCGGGAACTCCGGCATCACCGGGCCGGGCCGTAAGGTACCGAAGAACTCGCTGGTCGCGGTGCTGTCGGCGACGCCCGAAAAGGCGAAATCGGGGTCGAGCTGGCTGGGTAGTCCACCCGTCCGGCTGCGTCGCACCTTCGCTACGGGTGACACCTCCCGTACGTTCGATCCGCCGACCCGGTTGAAGGTGGCGCGCTCGATCATCGAGACGCTGCGGCTGATCCCGGTGATGGTGTCGTTCGGGCTCGGCATCTTCATGTTGCTCGGCCTGCAGTACATCGCCTTCCACACCAATATCGTCGTCGCCGGGGCGGTCAGCGGCCTGCTGCTGCTGGTGGCCGGTGCTTCCGCCTGCTGTATCGCCGCGGCCGCGAAATGGCTGGTCGTGGGCAAGATCCCGGTGTCCGAACAACCGCTGTGGAGTTCGTTCGTGTGGCGCAACGAGCTCTCGGACGCATTCGTCGAAACCGTCGCGGCGCCGTGGTTCGCCAATGCCGCCACCGGCACCCCGGTGCTGAATCTGTGGCTGCGGATGCTCGGGGCCAAGATCGGCCGCGGAGTGTGGTGTGAAACCTACTGGCTCCCCGAAGCCGACCTGGTGACCCTCGGCGACGGCGCCACCGTCCAGCGCGGCTGCGTGGTCCAGACCCACCTGTTCCACGACCGCGTCATGGCGATGGACCACGTCACCCTGGAAGCCGGCGCGACCCTGGGTCCGCACTGCGTCGCCCTGCCCGCATCGGGCCTGGGCGAATCGGCCACCGTCGGCCCCGCATCCCTGGTGATGCGCGGCGACGTCGTCCCCGCCCACACCCGCTGGCAAGGCAACCCCATCGCCCCCTGGAACGGGTGATCCGTTCCCGCGTCGCTAATTTCGTCGCGCTTATCGGTTGTCGCGATATCCGATAAGCAGGACGAAGTCTGCGACGCGGGAAGGCCTATGAGTGGAGGAAGGTACGGAGGGCGGCCGCGAGGTGGGCGGGCTGGTCTTCGGGGATCAGGGTGCCGGAGTCTTCGATCTCGATGAGGCGGGCGTCGGGAAGGAGGGCGGCGAGGCGGCGGCCGTGGTCTTGCGGCATCATCGCGTCCTGGTTCGCCCAGACGACCAACGCCGGCTTGGTGAAGCCGCGCAAGCTCTCCGACCATTCCAGCAGCGTCTTGGCCGGCGGGGTGCCGGTCGCGAACGCGCGCAGGTCGCGGCGGATCGCCGGGTCCAGGCGCGCCGGATCGAACCAGGTGTCGAGGACGTCGTCGGGGATGCGGGTGCGGCTCACCGCACCCCAGGCTCGGCGGTTGTGCCGGAAGAACGACGTCCGCAGCAGTTGCATGAGCAGCCTGGCACCGCCGGGTACCCGGCACAGTAGTTCCGCCGGCCGAGCCTGTGGTGGCGGGAAATTGTCGAACGCCTCGCACGCCACGAAAACCAATCGCCCGACCCGCCGGTCGAGATTCTCCGAGACGATGAATTGTGCTCCACCCCAATCGTTCATGACGAGGGTGACGTCGTCGACATCGAGGGCGTCGAGGAAATCGGCAAGTATCGCGACCTGACCGCGATGGGTCAGATCCGTTCCCGGTTTCATCGGCGATCGATGCGCACCCATCGGCAAAGTCGGTGCGATGCAACGGAACTGGTCGTCGAGAAGCGGTATCACCTTGCGCCACTGGAGATGATTCATCGGGAAGCCGTGGGTGAACACCAGTGCCGGGCCGTCGCCGCCGGTGTCCTGGTAGTCGATCGGTCCGGCGGGGACCTCGATTCTGCTCAGCTCGATCGCAGCCATTCGGCCCACCTCACTCGGGAGTTGAATGATTGTTCTAGAACAATCATTCAAGCATACTGATCGTCGTACGTCGAGACCCGTGAAGGATGGATATGGCAGCCGACACCAGAGCGCGCATCGTGACCGCGGCCGGCGAACTGTTTCGCCGTCAGGGATACGCGGCCACCGGGCTGGCGCAGATCGCGACCGCGTCCGGCGCGAAGATCGGCTCGATCTATCACTTCTTCGCAGGCAAGGAGGCACTCGCGACCGAGGTGATCGCGACGAGCGGGGCCGCATACGGCGCCTACGTGCTCGGCATCCTCGCCGACGGTCCCACCGACCCGGCCGAAGCACTCGCCTACACCTTCAACCGCGCCGCCGACGATCTCGTCGCCTGCGACTATGCCGACGCCTGCCCCATCGCCACCCTCGCCGCCGAGGTCGCGAGCACCAACGACCCCCTGCGGCAAGCCACATCAGAGGTGTTCGGCACCTGGCTCGACGGCCTCACCCTCTGGTGCACCCAGATCGTCGACTCTCCCGCCGCCAGCGACCTCGCGACCACGATCCTGGCAACCCTCGAAGGCGCCTTCATCCTCTGCCGCGCCCGCCGCGACCCCGAACCCCTACGAGCCGCCGGCCGCTCCCTCGCCACCCTCGCATCATCGATGCATGCGACTCGCGCGTCGTGAACTTCGTCGAACGCGGAAGTGGGGTCAGATGGCGACGTCTTGGCGCCAGGAGGGTGACAGGCGGAAACGTAAGGGGCGCTTCGTGACTGTCTCGATGATGCCGGCGTCTACCGGCTGCTCGATCCGTTTGCGGACGAACTGTTTCGACTTGCCTGCCGCGGCGGCGATCTCGTCCAGCGTGATCGCGCCGCCGGGACCGAACAAGACCGCCTGACCGACGATGAACACGATGTTCCGGGTGGGATCGTCCTCAAGCGGCAACTCCCCGATGACATCGGAAAGCCTGCGCAAGCCGGTCAGGCGATCTACCAAATCGGATTCCAGTCGGCTCTGCGCCGACGCGATGATCTCCAGCATCGCCACCACGAAAGGGGTGACATCACCACGGTTGAGCGGGTTCTCGACGTCGGCGAAGGCGCGGTAGTAGCGGTCCTTGTCGTCGGCGATGGTCGCCGACAGCGACAGCCAGGCGACCGGAGTCAGCGACCGGCTGAGTTCGACGGCCAGCAGGAAGCGCCCCGTGCGGCCGTTGCCGTCGTAGAACGGGTGGACGTTCTCGAAGATGAAATGGGCGACCACGGCCCGGACGAGCTGCGGGATCTCATCGTCGCGGGACTGCTCGAGCATCGTGGTCAGGCCCGCATTGATCGCCGATTCGGGAACGACCCCCGAATGCACAGCCTTCTGACCCGAGGTGATCGTGACCGGGCCCGTGCGGAACCGTTCACCGTCGGGAGCGTCCTCGTCGCGCACCTCACCTGCGGTCACCGAGTCGTATATCGACCGGATGTCATCAAGGTTCTCCGGACCGGTCACCGTCTCATCACCAAGGCTCGAGTACAGCCGCACCATCTCCTTGAACCGCCTGGTCCCGACGGTGTCGTCGTCCCGGAGCGCGTCGAGCGCCTCGCTGATCTCCTGGCGCGACGAGTGGACCGCCTCGATCTCGTTGGTGGCCTGGATCTCCTCGATGATCATCGACTCGAGGTAGTGCGCACGGGCCACACCTGGCAGCGCCGACCATTGGCCCCGGATCGTCGACTCCAAGCTCATGACGCGCTCGATGAGCACCGCGATCTCCGGTGTGATGAGGCAGAACATCGCGTGATCTCCGATGGAGAAGTCCCAGGTGACCGCGGCCGGTGACGTCCGGCGCGCGGCCTCCTCAGCATCGGCGGCCACCCGATCCTTGATGTGAAAAACTGCCTTCAGAGTGCGATACGACACCGACTACCTCCCCCTATTTGCTCTGAGTGCCAATCTAGACCAAATAGAGACCGAGATGGCGGGTGTATTTGATCTTGCGATCGGTGACGGAGCAATGTCGTCTCACCGGGTTTCGGTCGTCGGGCGACCTCGCGCCGCAACCGGTGGAGGGGCCGACGTTCCGCCCGAACGGGCGGTGGCGACGTTCTGTGACGTCGCTCAAATCGCGGCGTGTGGGGTTTGCTATCGCACATCGGTGACTTACATTGACCACAATCGCCGAACGAGCAAGGAAGGGATGGGTACGCACATGCGCGAGCAGAATCTGGCACGAACCGCGTGGTCGGCCGGGGCGCAGGCGTACCAATCCGGGCGCACCGCGTCCGCCACCATGCAGTTCGAACACGCCGTCGCCATCGACGACGGCATGGCCGATGCCTGGCTGGGGCTGCACGCGCTGTCGCACCGGCCCGACGAGGCGCTCGCGCAGATGGTCCGCCACTCCCACCGCTTCGGCGAGGAACGCCGCCGCGCCGACGTCGGCCTCGACTCCCGGTTCGTGATCGGACCGTACGTCACCTACCGTCTGAGCAGCCACGACGACCTCTGGTCGGCCGTCGCCGCATCGCACATCACCAACAAGGAACACAGCCTCGCCCACTCGGCCATCGCGCGCGTGACCCCGGGCACCGAACAATACATCTACCTGCGGGGTTACCACGCCTACGTGACGGGCGAACGCGACGACGCGATCGCCATGCTGCGCCGGGTCATGGGCCGCGACAAGTACCTCGACGCGTCCGCGCGACTGCTCAGCGCGATCCTGCTCGCCGAGGCCGGCGCGATGGCACCGGCCAAGGGCTACCTGAACTCCCTGCTCGAACAGGAATTCCTGCCGCAGATCCACGCCGAGGCGCTGCTGGTTCGGGGCCTGATCACCCGCGCCGAAGACGCCGAGGCCGCGGCGATGAACGACTTCCATCACGCATACGCGCTGCGCCCCGACCTGCCCGGCCTCAAAGAAGCGATGGCCGGCCGCGAGGCGACGCCCCGGATCGCCGTCACCCGGGCCACGGCAGCCGCCCCGGACACGTCCGCCCCCGTCGCCGAACCGGAGGCCAAGCATGCAGCCGACTCGGTCGACACCCTCGAAGCGGTACTCGCAGACCTCGACGGCCAGGTCGGGCAGGAATCCATCAAACAGCAGGTGCGCATCATCATGGCGCAGACCCGCGCCCAGATCGCCCGCCGCAACGTCGGCCTGCCACAACCCCGGACGACCGAACATTTCGTGTTCACCGGCCCGCCCGGCACCGGCAAGACCACCATCGCCCGCATCATCGCCCGCCTCTACAAGACGCTCGGCATTCTCGACGGCGGACACGTCGTCGAGGTGGACCGGTCCGGGCTCATCGGCCAGTACCACGGGCACACCGTCGCCCAGACCAAAGCCAAACTCGACGAGGCGATGGGCGGGGTGCTGTTCATCGACGAGGCGTACACCCTGCACACCGAAGGATTCACCGACGGCGACCCGTACGGCGCCGAGGCCATCGACACCATCCTCAAACGGATGGAGGACGACCGCGACCGATTCGTCGTGATCGCCGCAGGGTATCCCGAACCGATGCAACGTTTCCTCGACTCCAACCCGGGTCTGCGCTCACGTTTCACCACCACCATCGACTTCGCGGCGTACTCGGCGACCGACCTGGTCAAGATCGCCGACTCGATGGCCGCCGCATCGGGTGACCGGCTCACCCGCGACGCATACGGCGTGCTGGAGAACGTCCTGGCCGTGCTCGACGCTCAGGGCCGTCTCAAGGATCCGTCGTTCGGCAACGCCCGGTTCGTGCGCAACCTGATCGAGAACGCGGCCCGGCAGCGCGATCTGCGCCTGTTCGCCGAGGTCGACGGCCTGCCCCCCGGTACCGACGAACTGACCACCATCACCTCCGACGACATCCGGGCCGCGGCGGGCGCGCTGCGCTGATCCCTCTGCCGACGGTGGTGGACATTGTCGTCTCACCGGGTTTCGAGGCTCATCGCCCAACGACTCTTCGCACCTCGGCCGGCAGAGGGGACGGCGTCAGCCGTTGAGCTTCTTCTTGACCTTCGTGTACATCATGGTGCCCGCGGAGAACTTGCTGCCCTGCGCGAAAGTGATGGCCAGCAGGCCGGCGATGAGGGACAGCGGATACTCGAAACCGCCCTCGGAGTTCCAGAAGCCGGCGTCGAGGTGGGAGAAGTAGATGGCGCCGGCGATGTCGACGATGAGCAGCAGACAGATGATCGGCAGAACCAGCCCGACGATCAACGCGAGGCCGCCCAGCAGCTCGACCCACGTCGAGAACTGGGCCGCGTACTCGGGATACGGAATCCCCATCGCATCGAAATCCCTTGTCACCTGACCAATTCCGGTGACGCGTAGCTTCTGCCAGCCGTGCATCACAAAAATGAACCCCAGGATCAGGCGCGAAACGAGAAGCGCGTACCCGTTGATGCCCTTGACCATCAGTCCTCCACTCCACCAATGCTGTGTCGAGAATATGCGCCACCACCGACACTCAGCCGCACCACACGCCCCATCCGACACAGCTAACGCACAATTCACCCGGCCGACAGCCCGGACACACCAGCACCAGCCGGGTGCCGATACCGCGCTGAGGGTAACGTGAGTGAGCGCACTGTCCCGGGCGACGGATCACGTGTGCGGGGGACCAGATCGACCAGCGAAGGAGCGATGCGTGCCGGGTAAGTCGGGCCGCCGAGCACCGGGAACACCCCTGCTCGGCGCACCATCGGACGCACTCGATCCGTATCTGCCGCGCAACGGCAACCTGGGATTCCGGGTGCTGCGCTACGACCTCGAACTCGAATACAAGGTGTCCGGCAACCGGCTCGACGGCACCGCCACGCTCACCGCGGCGTCGTATCGGGAGCTGCGCCGGTTCACCCTCGATCTCGCGGCCACCATGCGGGTGAGCCGGGTCACCGTCAACGACAAACGCGCCCGCTACAGCCACCGCGGCGGCAAACTCGCCATCACCCCCGACGCCGCGATCCCGCCCGGCGGCGCCATGACCATCGCCGTGCGCTATACCGGATCGCCGCGACCCGTGAGCGGCGCATGGGGCGAGGTCGGCTGGGAAGAACTCACCGACGGCTCGCTGTGCGCCAATCAGCCCAATGGGGCGGCATCCTGGTTTCCGTGCGATGACCACCCCAGTTGCAAAGCGCCATACCGAATCTCGATCACCACCGACAGCCCGTACTACACCCTGGCCAACGGGACGCTCGTGGACAAGCGGATCCGCGGCTCGCGCACCACGTGGGTGTACCAGCAGGTCGAACCGATGTCGACGTACCTCGCGTCGGTGCAGATCGGCCAGTACAAGCGGGTCAGCTTGCGACAGAAGCCTTTTCCGGTGAGCGCGATCTACCCGCCACGGCTGGGCCGCAACTTCGGCGTCGACTTCGCCCGGCAGCTCGACATGATCGACGCCTTCACCGAGATGTTCGGGCCGTACCCGTTCCCCGGCTACACCGTCGTCGTCACCGACGATGAGCTCGACATACCCATTGAGGCACAAAGCTTTTCGACGTTCGGGGCCAATCATTGCGACGGCAGTCGCCAGTCGGAGCGGCTGGTTGCGCACGAGCTGGCCCACCAATGGTTCGGCAATTCCGTGACGCTGGAACGCTGGCGCGACATCTGGCTGCACGAAGGTTTCGCCTGCTATGCCGAATGGCTGTGGAGCCAGCGTTCGGGCGGGCCGTCGGCCGACGAATGCGCCCGCAAGTACTACCAGAAACTGGCCGCGACGACGGTCCGGGTGCCGCTCGCCGACCCGACCCCCGCCAAGATGTTCGACGACTGGGTGTACAAACGCGGCGCCATCACCCTGCACGCACTGCGCCTGCGCATCGGTGACGGCAACTTCTTCGCGCTCATCCGCCGGTGGACCGAAAAATACCGGTACGGCACCGCCACCACCGAGGACTTCATCTCCCTGGCCGCCAACTACTCCACCGCATCACTCGGCGAACTGTGGCAGCAATGGCTGTTCACACCCGCCCTGCCGCCCTACCCCGGCACCGGCCGATGACGATTCTTCCCTGATCCCGATGGGGAGGGTGACGGGGGCGACGATCGTCGCGGCGGCGTCGGGGTATCTGGTGCTGGTGCTGGCCGCGCGTGACCTCGGGGCGACCGGGTACGGGGTGTTCGCGGTGTTCTGGGCGGCGTACGGGATGGTCACCGGCACCCAGAACGGTCAGCTGCAGGAGACCGCGCGGGCCGTGGCGGGCGGGGATCGCAATGGCGGTGACCGCGATGGGGGCCGGCCGGTGCGGGTGAACGCGGCGATCGGGCTGGGGCTGGCCGCGGTCGTCGCGCTCAGCTCACCGCTGTGGGCGACGCACCTGTTCGCCGACGACACCTGGTTGTCGGTGGGGCTGCTGACGGCGGGCGTCGCGGGGTTCGCGATGTACGCGCACCTGTCCGGGGTGCTGTCCGGGTCGGGGCGCTGGCCCGTATTCGCGGCGCTGCTGTGCGTCGACGCGCTGATCCGCCTGGCCGCGGCCGTCGTCGCGACCGTCGCAGGCTGGGGGTTGCCCGCGTTCCTGACGATCACCGTGCTGGGGACGCTGTCGTGGATCGTCATCGTCTGTGGGTCGTCGTCGGCCCGGGACGCGATGGGGCTGCCCGGGGACGCCGGTGATCGGGCACTGACCGTCAACACGCTGACCGCGATGGCCGCTGCTGCGGCGGCGGCGGTACTGGTGATGGGCTTCCCGGTGCTCATCAACCTGACCCGCCACCACGGCGACGCCGCCGACGTACGCGGCGCGATCATCCTCGCCGTCACCCTCACCCGGGCCCCGCTCCTGGTGCCACTGAACAGCTTTCAGGGGGTGCTGATCACCCGGTTTGTCGCCGCCCGCGACCATCTCGCCCGGGCGGTGGCCGTGCCGGTGGGTGCGGTCGCCGCCATCGCCCTGGTCGGTGCGGGTCTGGCGTGGGTGATCGGGCCATGGCTGCTGACCTCTGTGTTCGGTGCCGACTTCGAACTGAGTGGGGCCGCGCTCGCCGGATTCACCGTCGGCGCCGGATCGCTCGGGGTACTCACCGTGACGGGCGCCGCCACAATATCGGCAGACCTGCACCGCTGGTACGCGGGCGGTTGGTGGGTGGCCACCGCGGCCTCCGTGCTGCTGCTGACGGTGCCGGCCGGTCAGGTCACCCGGGTGACGCTCGCGCTGGTCGTCGGGCCGCTCATCGGCGTCGCGGTACACGTGGCCGGGCAAAGTCCGCTGCGCTCCGGGCGATCGCACGTAGCCGGGCCAGGCCGTGATGCAGACGCGAGGTGAGATGCACCTTCGCCGCCCGCTCGGCACGTGACCAACCCAGCGCCGCATAACGACGGGCCTCGGCGTCGAAGAACGCCGACTCCTCGATGAACCGGTCACCGTCTGCGGCGAGCACCGAACTCACCGACGCGGCATGCCGGCGATAGGAGAACACCACCCGCGGGTCGTATACCAGCGACGCCCCGCCGACCGTCAGATCGAGCAGCAACGCGAGATCGAGCACGACGTCCAGGCCCTGCCGGAAACCCTGCTCACCGACCTCCCGTACCACCTCCGTGCGCCACAGCAACGACGGAAAGTACGTCCAGTTGCCATGCAACAGGCTCACCGCCAGATCCTGCCCCGACAACACCGACGCCTCGCGCGGGGCCAGCCGATGCTTGACCCGGTCGCCCAACGGACGCACCACCGCACCTGCGTCATCGATGATCTGCACCCCCGGCGCGATCACCGCCGCCCGCGGATACGTGCCCGCCAACTCCACCACCCTGGCCAGATAGCCCGAATGCATCACGTCGTCGCACCCCATCACCACGAAATACTCCGCGGTGACCAGCTCGACGCACCGCCGGAAATTGACGTTGACGCCCAGATTGGTGTCGTTGCGCAGATACCCGACCCGATCGTCGGCCAGCGACTCCAGCCAGCGGCGCGGGGCGTCGTCGGGATAGCAGTCGTCGACGACGGTGATCCGGAAATCGCGGTGCGTCTGATACAGGACACTGAGAACCGCCTGCCGCAACTGGGTGAAATCCCCGTAGAACGGCATCATGACGTCGACCAGCACCCGACCAACAGTAGTGGGTCCGACTCCGTCCCGAAGGGTACGGGCGTGGCGGCGTCGGGCGGGGCGCCGCGAAGCGTAAAGTCGGGAACATGGTCGCAGGCCGTTCGCGGAATCCGCGGCCCGCAACCGGCGACGACAATTCCGGCAATGCGGATGTCTGGCTGATCGTGCCCGTGTACAACGAGGCACCGGTGATCGGCGACGTGATCGCGAATGCCTCCCACACCTTCGGCAACATCGTGTGCGTCGACGACGGCAGCACCGATGGCTCCGCGGAACAGATCAGGGCGGCGCAGCAGGTGGCGCCCGGGGTGCGGCTCGTGCGGCACCCCGTCAACCTCGGGCAGGGCGCGGCCATCCAGACCGGCATCGAGTACGCGCGGGCGCGGCCGGGGGCGCGGTACTTCGTCACCTTCGACGCCGACGGGCAGCACCGCGTCGACGACGTCGAGGCGATGATCGAACGGTTGCGTGCCGAGCCCGTCGATATCGTCATCGGTACGCGGTTCGGTGGGTCCCAGACCCTCTCGGTTCCGTTCCTGCGTCGGATCGTGTTGCGCAGCATCGTCTTTCTCAGTGTGCGCAATCGCCGGCTCGGACTCACCGACGCGCACAACGGATTACGCGCCTTCAACCGGACCGTCGCCGACGACCTCGATCTGCTGATGAACGGGATGAGTCACGCCACCGAATTCGTCGGCCTCGTCGACCGGCACAAATGGCGGGTCACCGAACAACCCGTCACCATCCTGTACACCGAATACTCACGCGCCAAAGGACAATCGCTGTTCAACGGCGTCAATATCCTGGCCGATGGCCTGCTGCACGCGCGGCTGAGGAGGTAACCCGATGCTCGTCATCCAGATCGTCCTGATCGCCGCCGCCGCAGGGCTGGTGTGGTTCTTCGTCACCAACCGCGGAAACTCGAAAGCGTCGGCCGGGTTCAAGCTGCTGTTCGTCGCGTTCGTGATGCTCGGGGTGTACGCCATGATCCGGCCCGACGACCTGACCGTCGTCGCCGGGTGGGTCGATGTCGGGCGCGGCACCGACCTCATGCTGTACTGCCTGATCATCGCATTCGCCTTCACCACCGTCGCCAGTTACCTACGATTCCGGGAGTTGGAGATCAGGTTCGCCCGGCTCGCCCGGGTGGTCGCGCTGCAGAACGCCGATGCGGAGGATCGGGAGTAGGGGTCACCGGACCCTTCGAGACGCGGTCGGCTCCTTCGTCGCGCGACAGCTCCTCAGGGATCAAGATGAGTGTCCGCGGTCAATTGTCCTGCCGCAAAACCGAAGCGGCCACACATCGTCACCCCCCCAAGACTCGAGCGGCCACACACTGTCACCCCAACACCCAAGCAGCCGCTCATCTTGATCCCTGAGGCCGAAGCGACGAAGGAGCGAGGGCCGCGTTGGGTCCGGTGACCTTTAGACACCTGACGGGACCACTCCCCGACCGACCCCGATGTCAGGTGAGAGACGCGAGGTAGGCGGCGACGGCGGCGTGGTCCGGGAGGAGGCCCGAAGCAGCGGCGTCGGCCAATGTGGGTGCTGCGGTGTCTTTTTCGGACAGCGAGTACGTGAGGGGGGTGCCATCGCGGGCGGTGGTGGGCCAGACGATACCCAGCGCCGGGTCGAGCGGGTTGATGCCGTGTTCGGCGGACGGGTTGTAGCCGGTCGAACAGAGATAGGTGACGGTGGAACCGTCTGCCAGGGAACAGAATCCGTGCCCGAGGCCCTCCGACAGGTACACGGCCCGGCGGTCGATGTCGTCGAGCAGCACCGTGTCGTAGGCGCCGAAAGTGGGTGAGCCGACCCGGATGTCGACGATCACGTCGAGGATCGCACCCGACGGACAAGTCACATACTTGGCCTGACCGGGCGGGACGTCGGCGAAATGAATACCCCGCAGTACACCCGCCGCCGACACCGACAGGTTGACCTGCGCGAGATCGAAACGATGTCCGACGACCCCCGAGAGCACCTCAGCCTTGAACGCCTCGGTGAACAACCCCCGCGAATCACCGTGCAGCGCAGGGGTGATCTCCCACGCCCCCGCGATCGACAATGGCCGAATCCGCATCAGAATCCCCTTCCACGCCCGAGAATATCGAGCAGATAATCTCCGTAACCGGATTTTCGTAACGGCTCGGCCCGCTCGCGCAGTTGATCGTCGTCGATAAAGCCACTGCGCCAGGCGATCTCCTCCGGGACCGCGATCTTCAGACCCTGCCGCTGCTCCACCGTCCGCACGAAGTTACCGGCGTCGAGCATCGAATCGAACGTACCGGTGTCGAGCCAGGCGGTACCCCGCGGCAACACCTTGACGGACAGCTTTCGCCGTTCCAGGTAATACGAGTTGATATCGGTGATCTCGTATTCGCCTCGCGCGCTGGGCTTGAGGCTCCGCGCGATATCGACCACCTCGTTGTCGTAAAAGTACAGCCCGGGCACCGCATAGTTGGATTTGGGACGCTGCGGCTTCTCCTCCAACGACCGCGCCACCCCGTGCTCGTCGAAGTCGACCACACCGTAGGCACCCGGATCGGCCACCCAGTATGCGAAGATCGCGCCGCCGTCGATGCCGTCGAAACCCCGCAACCGGCTGCCCAGACCGGGACCGTAGAAGATGTTGTCGCCCAGGATCAGTGCCACCGACTCGTCGCCGATGTGGTCGGCGCCCAGGATGAACGCCTGCGCCAGGCCGTCGGGCGACGGCTGCGCCACATACGACAGGTTGATGCCGAACTGTTCGCCCGTGCCGAGCAGGTACCGGAACGCGGACTCGTCGTGTGGGGTGGTGATGATCAGGATGTCGCGGATGCCGGCCAGCATCAGCGTCGACAGCGGGTAATAGATCATCGGTTTGTCGTAGACGGGGATGAGCTGTTTGCTCACC
>NZ_CALLZT010000220.1:0-17020 GCF_937858515.1 uncultured Gordonia sp.
TCGCATCGACCAGCGTGGTCTTACCATGGTCGACGTGCGCGACGATCGCGACGTTGCGGAAGTTGGGGGCAGCGCTCACTGACTCTCTCCAGGTGTTGGGCAGTACGAATCCGCCGTGATCGGCAGGTCAACCGGCCCATGGTAGCGCCTCGGTGCTGTGAGATGCCGATCACAGGGTTCGCTTAGGCACTGCTAACGTCGATTCATGGGCAAGGTCAACCCCGCCAAAGTCGGCGGAATGAAGGCGAAGAAGAAGTGCTGTAAGAAGAAGACGCGGTGCGTGCGCTGCCCCGTGGTCATTCACCGGATGCGCAAACTCGACACCCGCCGCATGTCCAAGAAGGAACTCGACCACGCCCTGAAAAAGGCCCGCGCCTCCTGACCGACCCCGTCCGACCAGCCCCGTCGGGGTGCCCACGGTTCGCCCAGTTACGCATCCGTCCAGTTACCCATCCGCCCAGTTGCTCAGCAGCCCGATCAGCTCGTCGAGCCATGCCACGCTCGAGGCCATCAGTACCCCGGCCTCATTCATCCGCCGCAACTCGGCCACGTCCACCCAGCGCAGGTCGGCGTGTTCGAGTGCGCGAGGCGTTCCACCGGTCTGCCGGGCGCGCAGCGCCACCACCTCGAATCCGGGTATCCCGGTCACGACCTCGCCCACCTGCTCGCCGGCCTCCACGCGCATACCGAGTTCTTCGACGATCTCGCGTTCGAGCGCGGCCTGCCACGTCTCGCCGTCCTCGACCTTGCCACCCGGGAGCTCCCACAGCCCCGCGTCTTCGGGCGGGGAACTGCGCTGTGCCAACAGCAGTGTCGACGTTGACGGATCGATGATCACTGCGGCGACGACGATTCGGGTCATCCTGCTCCTCTGCACGCTTGGACGATCGGGGTGCCGAACGAGGTACCGATGTTACCGAACAGGCGACGGTCCCAGCAGCGCGATCCTGTCGACGTCCAGGCGCAGGAGCGCCTTGTCGCCGGGCGCCAACCGGTCGGACGGTGCCGTCGCCGGCAGGACGCCGATCGGTGTCGACACGTCGACGCGCACACCGGTCGGCAGGACGGCTGCATAGACCACTTCCGCGACAACCCCACCTTCCCGGATGTCATCCGAAAGCGGTATGGCCACAACAGATTCCGGGCGAAGACCAAGTCGTATCGGTCCTTCGGGGAGGTCGATCGCAAACTCGCCGAGCGCACAGGAGGCCACACCCCGTTTCACTGTAGCGTCGAGAATCGTTGTGACGCCGAGAAATTCGGCGGACCACTCGTCGATCGGATTGCGCCACAGGCGGGCCGGCGTGTCGGTCTGCACGATCCGGCCCTCGCGCATCACCGACACCCGGTCGGCCATCAGCGCGGCCTCGGTGTGATCGTGGGTCACGATCACCGTCGGCGTGGACGTCTCGCGCACGATCGCAGCGATGTCGACCGCGAGCCGGTCGCGCAGAAGTTTGTCGAGCGCGGCGAGCGGTTCGTCGAGCAGCAGCAGCCGTGGCCGCGGTGCCAGGGCACGCGCTAACGCGACGCGCTGGGCCTGTCCGCCGGAGATCTCCCGTACAGAGCGCTGCCCGTAACCGGACAAGCCGACCAACTCCAGCATCTCCTGCACCCGTGCCTCGACGTCGCGGCGTCTCCAGCGGCGCATCTTCAGCCCGTAGCCGACGTTCGCGGCCACCGAGCGTCCGTCGAACAGTTGCCCGTCCTGGAACACCACCCCGAAGTCGCGCCGGTGCGCGGGCACCCTCGCCAGGTCCTGTCCGCCGAAGGCGATATGCCCGGCCACCAGGGGCTCCAGACCGGCGATGGCCCGCAGCAGAGTGGACTTTCCGCAGCCCGACGGTCCGAGCAGCGCGGCCACCGGAGTCTGTGTGCCAACCGTCCAGCTCAGCTCGTCGATCACCACGTCGGCGCCGTAGCGCACCCGGATCCCGTCGATCTCGAGCATCAGTTCACCGCCGTCCGGGGCCGCACCGGACGGCGGCGATCGGCCCGCCTGCCGAACAGCTCGATGACGCCGACGGCGACGGCGGTGACGGCCACCAGCAGCATCGCCGAGGCCATCGCGGTGGCCAGGTTGTCAGCGCCGGGCCGGTTGAGGCCCGAACCGATGAGCACCGGCAGCGTCGTCGTGTCGGCGCGGGCCAGGAAACCGGTCGCACCGAACTCACCGAGCGCCATCACGAAGGCGAATCCGCTCGCAGCCCCGAGGCTGCCGCCGATGGTGGGCACGTCGATGGTGAGAAACACCCGCCACGGCGACGCCCCGCAGACCACCGCTGCTTGACGCAGCCGGGGTGGCACCGACGCGAGCGCCGGCAGCAGCACCCGAATCACGAACGGCACCGCGATGAGCGCCTGCACACACGGGATTATCAGCGACGAGTCCGACACCCCCGCGGGAAGCTGAGCCAGCGCGATCAGGTACCCGAAGCCCAGGGTCACCGCACTGATGCCCAGCGGAATCATCGCCAGCACATTGCCGACGACCGCGACCACGCCCGTCGCCCGGTGCAGCGAGATCGCCCCGAGCGTCCCCACGATCACCGCGATGAGCGTCGCCGATGCGGCGGTGGTGAGCGAGTAGCCGAGGGTGTCCAGGGGGCTGATGCCGTTCACGTCGTCGGCCAGCCCGCGATAGCCGCGCAGCGTCCAGCCGCCGCCCGCCGTCGGCCGCACCGAACGGACGGCCAGCACCAGCAGCGGCGCCACCAGCAGCACCAGCGTGTACACGACGGCCGCCGACACAGCGAGCCACTGCAGTCCGTGCGGTCGTCGGCGCCGCGGCCGATCATGGGCCGAGCCCGACGCGGACGGGTCGGCGAAGATCCTGGTCAGCAGCAGCGCACCGATCACGACGACGATCTGCAGCAGCGACAGCGCCACCGCCTCCGGAATCCGGAAGTAGCCGATCGCCTGCTGGTAGATCTCGGTCTCCAGTGTCCGCAACCGGCCGTCGCCGAGGATGATGATCACGCCGAAACTGGTGGAGCAGAACAGGAACACCAGCGACGCCGCGGCCCCGATCGCAGGCAGCAACGGCGGCAGCAGCACCGTGACGAACGCCCGCACGGGGCCGGCGCCGAGGCAGCGGGCCGCTTCGGCGGCGCGGGTGGCCTGTGAGCGCATCGCGGCCCCGACGACCCGCACGAACACCGCCACGTTGAGAAAGACGTGCGCGAGCAGGACCGCCCAGAAGCCCGACTCGATCCCCAGGCCGGCCAGCGGACCGCCGAGCACGGCCCGGAAGACGATGCCCACCACCACAGTCGGCAGCACGAACGGCACGGTCACCGCCACCATCAGCAGTCCAGAACCGGGCAGATCCACGCGGGCGATCAGCCATACGATCGGAATCGACACGACGGCCACGAGCACGGTCGAGGCAAGCGCCTGCCCGAGGGTCATCCCGAGCAGACCGAAGGCATCGGTGTTGCGCAGCAGCCTGCCGACGCCGGTTCCGTCGGAAGCACCGGCCGCACGGTGGATCAGCGCGAGGACCGGCCACCCGAAGAACACCGCGACAAAGGCCACCGGGACGAGTGTGACCAGACCGAGCCCCAGGCGTGCGAACGCGCGGGTGGCCGCGGGCATCAGCGCCCGACGGCGTCTCGCCACTGCTGGAGCCATTGCTCACGGTTCTTGGCGATGACGGCGGGCGGGATCTTGATCGTCCACGCCGGGACGGGGGCGCGTTGCTGCCAGCCGTCGGGCAGCGGCGTGCCCTTCTGCACCGGATAGACGTACATCGACGACGGCAGTTCACGCTGGACGGTCTGGCTCAGCATGAAGTCGACGACCTTGCGGGCTCCCTCGACGTTCTTGGCACCCTTGAGGATGCCGACGTACTCGACCTGTCCGAAGCAGCTGTCCAGCAGTGCGGAGGTACCCGGAGTGGCCGCCGGTGACGACGCGTACGACAGCACGATCGGCTTCTGCCCGCGGCCTTCACCCGCCGAGAACAGCTGGTTATAGGCGATCTCCCAGCCCGAGACGATGGTGGCCTTGTTGGCGACCATCTTCTTCCAGTACTCCTGCCAGCCGCGCGGGTCGGCGTTGACGGTGGTCAGCAGGAAGGCCATGCCGGGCGAGGACGTGCCCGGATCGAGTAGTGCCGACAGGTTTGCGTACTTCGCGTCCGTCAGGTCGCGGAAGCTCTTGGGCGGAGTCATATCGTGCTTCTCGAACCACGAGTCGTCGAGGTTCAGGCACACGTCGCCACGGGTGACGGCGGTCAGCTCGTTGTTCGAGTCCGCGACGGCATAAGCCGACGCGCCGTCGACCGCCGCCGGCGACTTGTACGGTTCGAGTGCGCCGTTCTCGATGGGGCGCGAGGCGAAAGTGTTGTCGATGCCGAAGACGACGTCGGCCTTGGGTTTGCCGGGGGTCAGCGAGATGGTGGACGCGAGCGCGCCCGCATCGCCGGACTTGATCACCTTGAGCGTGAGTCCGGTTTCCTCGGTGAAGGCCTCGTACACGGATTCGGGTAGTTCGAAGGAATCATGGGTGAGCATGACAACCTCGCTGCCGCCCGCGGCCGACGAATCGTCGTCACCGCACGCGGTCAGTCCCGCGCCGAGCAGCCCGCATACGGCGGCCATCGCCGCCATGGTGACGGCCCGGGACGGCTTTCCCACTCCCCTGCGCGGACGCTTTACGCTCAGCCAGCTGACGGTCACTTCTGTGGTCCTCACGGTCTAATTCACGCATTTGACGACTCGCCGGTGTCGGTGAGTTCATCCGATCTAACCAGGCAAAAGTCCGGCGCTTCGCTCCACCTGTCGCGAAGCTCTGCATCATCGGAGTATCATGTGCCACAGTAGATAACAACTTTATCATCATTACCAGATGCAACTCGGCGCCTGCGGTAGTCTGCTGATCAGTCACCCCACACGCATGCGTAGAATATGCGGCGACTCGCCCCGTCCAGACCTATCGATAGGACTCAACACGTGCGCTTGCCAGCCCACCCGTCCCCGCGTACGCCACGACGTGCGGCTCGCATGGTTCTTACTGCCACTGCCATCGCGGCCGCGACTTCGCTGACCGTTCCGGCGGCGCACGCCGCGCCCGCATCCGCACCGGCGGTCAAGCTCGACAAGCGGGTCCTCGACTCGATGGGCGTGTTCGCACCGGCGATCATCGGCGCCATCACCACCCCTGGCCCCAACGGCAAGGTCAACGCCGGTCTCATCAAGCAGGCCAGGAGCCTGTCGGCCACGCCGGGTCTGCCCGCCGACGCCGCGAAGATGTGGAACAAGGTGATGGACTTCGTCGGCGAGCCCGGCGCCAAGAGCCTGGTCGCCGAGCAGAAGGCCGCCGCCGACAAGAGGCTCGCGCCCACGATCGGCGTCCAGAAGTACGCGAAGAAGAACGCCGAGAGCGAGCCGGTGATCCCGAGCGGACCCACCGCGCCGAAGATCCAGGAGTTCCTGTATCCGACCATCGGCATCGGCTGCATGGGCACCTCCGACGGCTTCACCGCCTCGCTCGGCCGTGCACTCGTGACCGCGGGTCCCCAGGAGGCTCCTGCCCCCGGACCCAAGGTGGGCGAGGCCGGCTACGTGTACACCGCACTCGGCACCGGCCCCGCGCTGAACAACCCCACCCAGAAGCTGTGGGTGAGCTGGCTCAACATCGACACCGGACGCAACGGCCGGACCGAGCTCAGGCGCAACGAGAAGATCAACGTCGCCGACGGCCCCGGCACCTTCACCGGTATCGCCCGCACCGGCAAGGGCCGCGTCATCTCCACGATCCACGGCACCGTCACCACCAAGAGCAAGGGCAAGGTGGCCACCTGCGGGATCGCCCCGACGATCGGGCTCGCCCTCATCTGATCTCACCCTCGAGGCTTTTCCACGAGACCCCCGGCAACCAGCCGGGGGTCTCGTGCCGTATGTGGGCCCGCCCGGAGCCGGGCGTCGACTCGCAATTCCAGGAGAGGCAAAGTCGCAAGTTCATCACGGCACAAGGTCAGCACTTGAGGTAGCGCGCAGAGAATGGTTCTGTAACATCACCAGTCACATCAGTAACTTGAGTAACGGATGTCGTCTGTCGCGTTCGACTCCGCGATAGCCGGACCGTGCTCAGGGAACGAACGTCGAGGAGAACTCATGATCGGGAACCGGATCAGCGAACGGGTGGCACACGCCGGCAGCCGTATCCGTTCCGTTCGCGTCGCCACCGCGACACTGGCCGTTGGAGCGGTGACAGCGCTGGCCATCGCGCTGCCCGTCGGTACTGCCGTCGCAGCGCCACATAATTCCGGACCGGGCGCTCACTCCCCGACCCGCACGGCCAAGCTCCTCGATGTCCGAAGGCCGGCGGACCGAAAGCGCGTGATACCCCGCACCGACCGGCTGCCGACCCGCCAGGAGATCGAAGCGATCGCGGTACCGCTGGACCGCGAACTGGCCGGTGTGGTGCGCATGCTCAAGGCCGCGGGCATCGACCAGATGGCGTTGCAGGCCGCCCAGGTCATCTTCGCCAGCCGCGGACAACTGACCGTCGAATCACTCAACGCCGCGGTGATGTCGGTCTACAACAGCATCGGCAAGACGCGCACCGGCTACGCCGACCGCCCCGACGGTCGGCCGGTACAGTCATCGCGCTCGACCAAGCCCGTCCGCGAAGCCGGAGCGCCACGCCGGCGGACCTCATCCCCGAACGCCGCCCTTCGGACGTTCACCCCGAAATCGTCACCGATCTGTACCCGGTCCACCTCCGACAACCCGCTCGGACTGACCACGCCCGTCGGTCAGCTCAGCGGTCGGTGGCCGGTCACCGAAGCCCCTGCCGACCAGGTCGGCGTGCAGCGGTCGGCACTGCCCCGGTTGGTCCTGCCCGCGGCGATCGATCGCAAGCTCATCCCCACCGGTGAGGTCGCCTTCGCGCTGATCCCGCCCGCACCGGAGAAGGCCGCGCCAGCCGGCAAACAGGCAACGAAGCCAGGCCCCCCGCAGAAGGCCGGCACCACGCAGAAGGCCGGCGCCAAGAAGGCAGCATCGGCGAAGGCCCCGGCCGCCGCACCGCTGCGCATCGCATGGCTCAACACGACGACGCTGCAGGGCGGATTCGCCGACCTGGACACCGACGCCTCCACCAGATCGTGGTTGCGCAAGCTGGCCGGTTCCCACGGCCTCCGGCTGGCTCCCGTGAAGTCCCGGTACGGCACCGAACTGGCCGTGGTGTCGCGTGAATCCGGCGACGAACGCGGTTGCTCGTTCGTTCCGGCGATCAGCCTGGCCGGTGTGTGAGATCGTCACCCATGGCAACCTCTCGCCGGAAACCCTCCCGAACCGTGCTCACCGCGGGCATCTACGCGCTTACTGCCGCGGCCGCCACCGCAGCCGGCGCGAGCGGCAACGGCAGGCTCGCCGCATGGACCAAACCGCTGCCGATGCTTGTGTTGGGCGCGGCCACCGCGACCGCGATACGCGAGGAGGGCACGCACCCCGTCGATGCGGCCCTTCTGGTCGGCGCGATCGGATTCTCGACGGCCGGTGACCGCGCGATGCTGCTGGAGGAGTTCGGCACCGACGAGCACACGCGCGAGCGACATCTGGCCGTCGGCGCCGGCCTGTTCGCAGGTGCGCAGGCGAGCTTGTGTGCGCTGCTGCTGCGCCGCGGGGCCCGCCTCCACGCCAGGACGCTGGTCCCGCGCACAGCACTGCTCGGCGAGTCCGCGGCAATCCTGGCCACCAAGAACCCGGCCGCGCTGACTGTGCTCGGCCCCTACGGGAACTCGCTGGCCGTCATGTCCGCGCTCGCCTCCGACGCCCCGCAGCCACAGCCCGCGCTGCGCGTCGGTGGCCTCCTCTTCGTACTCTCCGACCTGGCCATCATCAACCGCCGATATCTGCTCACCGGTACACGTTCACGCACACTGGCCGAGGCGTGGGTGCTCGGCTCCTACTTCGCCGCGCAGTGGCTGCTCGTCACCTCGCTGAGCACGCCGAAGCTCGCCGCCCACTCCGGGTGATCCGGCGCCGCACCGCGACAGGGCTCACTACGATGAGTCCATGGCTGAACTCCACATCGCGCAGGACACGGTCGCCGACGAACTGCTGTCCACAGACGCATTCGCGCTGCTGACCGGAATGCTCCTCGATCAACAGTTCCCGATGGAACGCGCCTTCGCGGGCCCTGCCAAGATCAAGGAGCGGTTCGGCACCCTCGACCCGGAGGCCATCTCCGCCGCCGATCCCGAGGCATTCGCCGATCTGTGTGCCACGCCACCGGCGGTGCACCGGTACGGCCGGTCGATGGCCGGCCGCGTGCAGGCCCTGGCCGCGACCGTGGTGGCCGACTACGACGGCGATGCGGAGAACATCTGGACTCAGGCCCGCGACGGCCGGGATCTGTTCGCGCGGGTGCGGGCTCTGCCCGGCTTCGGTGAGCAGAAGGCCAAGATCTTCGTGGCCCTGCTGGCCAAGCAACTCGGGGTCAAGCCAGCCGGGTGGACCACGGTGACCGGTGACTACGGCAAGAAGGGTTTCCGGTCCGTCGCCGATGTCACCGACCCGGACTCACTGCAGAAGGTGCGTGACTTCAAGAAGGCGGCGAAGGCCGCGGCCAAGGCCGCCACGTCGTGATCGGAGGGACCACCACCGCCTACGCACGCCCGGGACCGATTTTCGTGGGTCGTTTTTGCCCAAGCCGTGCGCACCGCACGCACGTCGTGGCCTAGGGTTTGGTGCTATGGATCTCAATCCCTCCACCGCTCCCCGGAGCCTCATCGAGCTGCCGTTCCGTTTGGGCTTCGCCATCACCGGCGTCGCATTGACCGCGACCGAGTCCGCGGTCAACATCGCCCGCATCACCGCCGACAGCGTCCAGAACGAGATCAATCACACCCTCGGCGTCGAGGGCAGTGACGAACTCGGCGCCGCACGGACCCCGCTCGCCCTGATGGCCCAGCTCGCCGACCTGCTCGGTCCGGACCGGCCGTTCGGCCGCATCCTGGGTGCCGGCGGCCCGCTCGAACGCATCCTGGTGCACGGCGGCGTGGTCGACAGGCTCGTCGCCCCGGACGGTCTCCTGGAGAAGGCCACCGCCAAGGGCGGCCTGCTCGACCAGATCACCGAGGAAGGCGGCATCCTGATGCGGGTCGCCGCACAGGGCGGCCCGCTGGACCGGCTCACCCGCGACGGCGGCGTCATCGACCAGATCACCGACAACGAGGGCATTCTCGAACGCCTCACCACCGCCGGCGGCGTGCTCGACAAACTCACCGCGCCCGACGGTGTGCTCGACAAGATCAGCGCCCCCGGCGGCATCCTGGACCGGATGGTCGAGGACGACGGACTGCTCGAGCAGCTCGTCGGCGAGGGCGGCGCCGTCGAGCGGGCGATCGCCCCGGGCGGTCCGCTCGATCGCATCGCCGAACTCACCGAGATGATCGGACAGCTCGCACCGACGCTGATCGCCATGCAGGACACCGTGCACGAGCTGTCCGAGACCGTTGAACTGCTCACCGCGAGTGTCGCGCCGCTCGGCGGCCTGGCCGAACGCCTCCCCAAGCGGCTCATGGCCAAGCCGCGCCCGTCCGTCGGGGGTTCCGCCGGCCACGGTCAGCCCCGCGCGCTCGGCACATCGTCGACGTCCGACGACGATCACCACCACTGAGCAGCGCGCGGCGCCGGGCCGGTGATCGCCGGCCCGGCGGCCGTACCTGTCAGGGTTGCGGCGAACCTTCGGCGGCAACGCGATCCAGCGCACGCCGCAGCATGTCGACATAGGCGTCGGCGTCGACGATATCCGGTGACGTGATGACCGAGATCGCCACCACCGGTCCTATCCCGATCACGCCGTGTCCGAGCCCCATGTACTCGGTGAGGTAGGGAAAACCCGCGGCAAACCGGATCCGGCCACCGGCCAGCGCGCCATCAAGCCGGCCACCTGTCATCGGAAGGTCGGCCGATTCCGCGTTTACCGACGTCACGACCGTGACGCCGGTGACCGTATCCGAGGTCGCGCGCGTTTCGAGCCGCCGGAGGCCCCAGCGCGCCAAGAACGCCGGGAGCGCCGATTCTGCCCGTGCCCCGGCAACCATCACCGGAGTGCGTATTGCCACCCGCTGCTGTATCGCGGTCAACTCCCCTGCGATCCTCGCCATGCGTTCCCCCACGGCATCGGTCTCCGGATACAGATCGATCGGGAGATTGCCGTAGTTGTTGTGCGAGCCCGGACACGGCGGTAGCCCGACCGGCACCGCAGCTGTCCGTCGGTGTGCTGGGCCGAGCAACTCATCAAGGGCATACGAGATTGCGGTCAGCGTTACGGCGGTGACACTGGGGCCGGTTGGTAACGCCCCACGGTCGAGCACGATCACGCGTAGCGTTCGCCCCGGGCCGGGCGATCGGTTGAGCTCGGTGAGTGGGACACCCATGGCCCACGGCCCACCGGCCATCGGGACACCGGTCACCCGACCGCGCCGCACGGCTTTCCGGCATTCCGCGAGCCATCGCAGACCCAGCCAAGCCGTCACAGCCACCGATACCGGCAAGCGCACCATTCCGGCAGCGGCCAAGCGCCATCGCATCAACTGCATCCGACCGGAGTCGGGACCGGTACGTCGCGTCGGAGCGTCCTGCGTCGGCTCACCGAACATCCCCAGGCAGATCGCCGCGGTACCACGCCCATCTGCCAAGGTGTGACTGATCTGCAAAGCCAGCACGATCGCCGCGCCGTCCTCGTCCGCACAACCTCGCGGCGCGCCGGCGATCGGGCCGAAAACATGTATCCGCCATGGACACTCGGTTGGGTCGAGTTGGTCACCGGCCAACTCGCCAATCCTGTCCAGGCTTTCCTGCCATGTTCGCACCGGATGCACGGCGAACGCGTCGGGCCCGATGTCCGAACGCACCCAGTGCGGCCAGTCGAGGTCGCCGGGCACATTCAGGACCCTCAGACACAGATCATCGATCCTCCGCGCCCGCTCCCGTAACTCACTGAGTACCGCATCCATGAACACCGAGGCATCGGGTGCGTCGAAACACAGATCGGGTGCGTCGAAACACAGGATGGTGAAAATGTCGCTGTGTTGCGTAGCCGAAGACCAGTACATGGCCGCGTCCACCGTCGACATCCTCTGCACCGGCGGACGGTACCACACCATACACAAACGGGCATACACCCGAAATCAGAGCGTAAACCGCAAGCACGCGGTCTATAGACGGCTCGGACCGACAGCAGATACCCGATCCAGCGCGCGACGCAGCATCTCGACGTAGGCGTCGACGTCGACGATCTCCGGCGACGTCGTGACCGAGATCGCGACCGCCGAGCCGATGCCGTGCACACCGTGGGTGAGCCCCTGACACGGCGACAGGGCGGGAAAGCCGGTCGTGAACCGGACACGGCCGCCGGCCAGGGCCAGATCGGCCGGTCCTCTGTTCACCGTCGACACGACGGTGACGCCGGTCACCGTGTCCGGTCTGGTACCGATGTCGAACTGCCGGATCGCCCAGTGCGCCAGGAACGCCGGGGTGGCGGACTCGGCCCGGTACGCGGACTCCGCCACGGGGTCGGGAGTCGCCGCTTTACGCTGCGCGGCGGTCACCTCCTCGGCGATTCTCGACATCCGCACGCCGACGTCGTCGGTCTCCTGGTGCAGGTCGACGGCGACGTTGCCGAAGTTGTTGCGCACGCCCGGCCGCGGTGGTCGACCGACTGTCAGTTCGGCCGTCCGCCGGGGTACCGGACCGAGCAGTTCATCGAGGGCGAACGAGATCGCGGTCAGCGCGGCTACGGTGACGCTATGGCCAGGGGGCAGCGAACGGCGATCGAGCACGATCACCCGCAACGTTCGCCCGGGTCCGGCCGACCGATTGAGTTCGGTGGCCGGAACACCCACCACCCCAGGCGCTTCCGGATGTGATCGACGGACGGCCGTCCGGTATTCGGCAAATGATCGCAGGCCCAGCCAGACCATCGAGGCAACCGACACCGGCAGCCGGGCCACACCCAGGGCGGCCGCTCCCCACCGCGCCGACGGTAGCCACCCGGAGACGGGCTCGTCACCTCCGGCGCCATACTGCGGCGGCACCACGCCGAACAGAGCCCGGCAGATCGCCGCCGTGCCGCGCCCGTCGGCCACCGCGTGACTGATCTGCAGGACCGCCACGATCGCCCGGCCCTCACCGGCGGAACAACCCCTCGGAGCCCCGGTGAGCGGCCCGAAAAGATGTATACGCCAAGCTGATTCGGATGGATCGACCTGGTCGTCGTTGAGTTCGCCGATCCTGTCGAGGCATTCGCGCCAGGTGAGCACCGGATACACGACGACCGCTTCGGGACCGACGCCGGAACCCACCCAATACGGGCGGTCGAGATCACCGGGAACGTTCAGAACCCGTAGCCGCAGGTCGCCGACGCCGCGCGCCCGTTCTCGCAACTCCCGCACCACCTCAGCCATGGAGACCGCGGGGTCGGGGGCGTCGAAGCAGTAGACGACGAACTGGTCGCTCGGCATGATCGCCGATCGCCAGTACATCGCCGCATCCGGGGCCGACATCCTCCGCATCGGTTCACGGTACCGACCCGGGGACCGAGCGCCGGGGTACCGCATGCGGGAGTGTCACGTGTCGGGCCACCGGGTGCCCGACCGCCGACGGGCCGGACCGCGGAATCGGGGACACCGCTGACCATCCGGCGAATTGCGGTGCGTAGTAGGGGCTTTGCGGAGGAACACCGGGCGGGTGGACCGGTGCGGGCATACGCGAACACCGGCGACGCAGCCGCACCGCGATGAATACGATCACCACCACCACGGCCACCACCACGGCCGCCGCACCGGCCACCGGTGCCGCCCAGGCCGACACCGACCATCGGCCTTCCGACTCCGGTTGTGCCAGAACGATATTGTTCGACGACAGGTAGCCACGCAGGGCCAGATTGTCGGTGATGAAGTTGAAGCTGTCGTTCTCCTGCGGCAGCGAGTTGCCGCAGGAGTTGGTGCCGATCACCTCGCCGGCGGAATTGACCGTCGGCCCACCGGACATACCGCTGCCCATCGTCGCCGAGACCTCCGTCCGGGCGATACCGGAATCGTCGACCTGCCGCGACGAGACCGTCCCCGTCTTGTACGACGGCTGCGGCACCTCGGCACCGGCAGCGTTCGGCTGCACCGCACCGGGAAAGCCGACGCTGATCACCGACTCCCCGAGCGTCGGCGTCTCATCGGAAACCACCAGCGCGGGGAGTTCTTTCACCGGGTTCACTTTGATGACGGCATTGTCGCCGGCCGTGAATCGCTGATAGTCCAGCACATCGGCGACGGCCCAGGACCGCAGTACCTGCGCCGGCCCCTCCGGTTGCCGTACGGACACCTCGACCATCGGAAAGCCGGCCCCGGCAGCACCGATGACGGGCCACTTCTCGGCGACCGCCTGCGCATATTTCTTGCGCAGCCAATCACTGTCCTTGCCAAGGGTTCTCGCCACGTCGATGACCGACTTCATCCGTAGCGCATTGCGGATCCCGTCGTCGTCGCCGTCCACGCAATGGCCTGCCGTGACAATATATCCGCGCGGATCGACCACGTATCCCGAGCACTGCCCGTTGACGACGAGCAATTCCGACCACGACGCGCCCACGGCGTCGGTCACCTTCACCCGGCCCATGAACCGGGTCCGGACGTATACCAGCGACGAGCCCACCTTCTCAATGACCGCCGCATTTCCCTGGTCTGCGACTGCCACCGGCACACCCGAGATCAATCCCGGCCCGGCCATCCCCGCGAACAGCAACCCCGACACGACAGCGACCCCAATGATCCTGCGCAGCACGCAGCCCCCTCATCCCCGCGCCGACCGGGCAGCGCCTCCCCCGGTTGTCCCACAGCCGCGATTCATGCGATGTGCCGAACTCCCCGGCCCCATGGGCAACAGACCGTACCCGACGGTCCCGCACCTGTCAGCCGTCGACCTGGCGGCCTGTGGACAACTCCCCCGATTCGCGCGATCAGAACCGCGTCGCGCGAATCGGTTGTCGCGACATTTGATTCGCGGGGTGCGGTTTCAGCCGCGGGAAGTGAGCCCGACCTCGACGAGGCGCCGCGAGTCGTCGATGTGGGCGGCGAGCGCGGCGCGGGCGCTGGTCAGATCCCCTGACAGGAGTGCCTGTGCGATCGTCACGTGGTCGGCGACGATCATCTCCGCACGCCCCGGCGTCGGATAGTCCAGCGACCACGCGGCCCTGATCGGCTTCTGCAACACTGTCAGGGCCTCCGCCAGCGCCGCGTTTCCCGACGATGTCAACAGGATCCGGTGAAAGGCATCGTCGGCGATCGCAAAGTCGATGTCGGCGACGAGCGGTCCGTCCCGCATCGCCAGCCACCGGTCCAGCTCCGGACGTAGCACCACCGGATCGTGACCGCCGGCCCGCCCGTCCCGGACGCGGTCCAGGCCCGCGAGCTCGACGAGCGCACGTGCGTCGTAGTACTCGGGCAGTCCGTCGAGCCGGGGTCGCACCGGGTACAGGATGTTGCCGCGCCGCTCGATCAACCCGTCGGACAGCAGCCGCGCCAGCGCCTCGCGTACCGGGGTGCGTGAGGCCCGGTACCGTTCGGCCAGCCGCTCCTCGCCCAGCCTCGTCCCCGGCCCGAACTCCCCGCCCGCCAGATCGCGTCGCAGTTCGCGATAGATGCGCTGCGACAACGATTCTCGCTGTGGAATCCGATACTTGTCCTTGGTCCCCGACATGACGCCCGCCTTTGGAATCGTCCCCCGAATTCAGCTGACCGCCCCGAATTCGCCCCCGATCAGATCGTCATGGCCTCGCGCACCTTCTGCTCGGCACCGGCGCCACCGGTGCCCGACGAGGTGACCCGGCCGCTTTCGAGCACGTAGTAGCGTTCGGCGGCGCCGAGGGCGAAACCGATGTGCTGTTCCACCAGCAGCACGCCCAGGCCACCCCGCTCGGTCAGCGAGGTGATCGTCTGCTCGATCTCGGCGACCACCGACGGCTGAATACCCTCGGTCGGTTCGTCGAGGATCAGCATCTTCGGCTCGGTGATCAGCGCCCGCGCGATCGCCAATTGCTGGCGTTGCCCGCCCGAGAGCAGACCCGCGCGGCGCGTGAGCAGATCCTTCAGCGCCGGAAACAGGTCGAGCATCTCGTCGATCAGTTCCTTTCCGCGTTTGCGGCCGTCGGCCACCACCTGCAGGTTCTCGGCGGTGGTCAGCTGCGGAAAGCTCTGCTGCCCCTGCGGAACATAAGCGATGCCACGGCGGACCCGGCCGCTGGGCCGCAGCGACGAGATGTCCTCGCCGTCGAACACGATCTTTCCCGAGTTGGTCTTGACCAGACCGATCGCCGCCCGCAGCAGGGTGGTCTTGCCCGCACCGTTGTGGCCCATCACCGCGACCACTCCGTCATCCGGAACCTCAAGGCTCACACCGTGAATCACCTCGGTACGCCCGTATCCCGCGCGCACGTCCTCCAGCACCAGCATGCTCATTCCCCTTCCACAGAAATATCGGCCCCGACGGCCGATGCGGTGCCGAGGTAGACCTCCTGCACCTTCGGATTGGCCTGGACCTGTGCCACCGACCCTTCGGCGATCACCTTGCCGCGGGCCAGCACCGACACCGACGTCGCGAACGAACGCATGAAATCCATGTCGTGTTCGACGACGACGACGGTGCGTTCACCGCCGATACGGCGCAGCAGCTGCCCGGTCTCCTCGCGTTCCTCACCACTCATCCCGGCCACCGGCTCGTCGAGGAGCAGTACAGATGCGTTCTGCACCAACAGCATTCCAATTTCGAGCCATTGTTTCTGGCCGTGTGCCAGTACGCCGGCCTTCGTCTCACGGTGATCGGCCAGGCCGATCGTCTCCAGTGCCTCGGCGATCTCGTCGGGAATTCCGGCCGGGCGCCGGCGCAGCATCGTCCACACCGAACGTCCGGCACCGGCCGCGATGTCGAGGTTCTGCAGCACGGTCAGTTCCTCGAAGACGCTGGCCGTCTGGAAGGTCCGGCCAATACCGAGCCGGGCGATCTGGTGGACCTTCTTGCCCACCAGTTCCACGCCCGACTTCTGAATGGAGCCTGTCGATTTCACCAGTCCGGTGATCGCGTCGATGATGGTCGTCTTGCCGGCGCCGTTGGGCCCGATGAGAAAGCGCAGATCGCCCTGCATCAGGGTCAGATCCACACCGTCGACGGCGTGGAAACCGTCGAACTCCACTCTCAGGTCACGGATCTGCAGGTACTCGCTGCTCATGCCCGCGTTGCCGCCGGCGACCGGCTCCGGTTCGGTGGTCGTGTTCACATCGGTTGCCGGGCTCATAGCGCTTTGGCTCCTTCTGCCGGGGAATTCCCGGAATCGGTTGCGACGGTGGCGATATCGGTGGTGGCCGACGATGTGGCCGGTGCCGGTTTCCACCGCTTGGCCAGTGCGCCGAGCCCGGCCAGACCGGCCGGGAAGAACCCGACGACCAGGATGAAGATGAGGCCCTGCGCGTAAGTCCAGCCGGACGGGAAGTTCTCCGACAGGCTCGTCTGCGCCCAGGCCACTGCGATCGCGCCGAGCACCGGGCCGAGCAACGTGGTGCGCCCACCGATGGCCACACCGATGAGGAAGGCGATCGACGGAACCACACCGATGTCGTTGGGTGAGACGATGCCGACGATCGGCACGAACAGCGCGCCGGCGATACTGGCGAACAGAGCGGCCACCGCATAGGCGACGACCTTGACATTGGCCGGGTCATATCCCAGGAACCGCACGCGCTCTTCCTGATCACGCACTGCCACAAGCAGTTCGCCGTAACGGCTGTACATGATCTGCCGGGTTACGGCGACGATCACGAGCAACGTGGCTGCGGTGATGAAGAACAGCAGGCGCCGGTTGGCCGGGTCGTTGAGCGCGAGTCCGAAGAAGCTCCGGAAGTGGTTGATGCCGTTGCTGCCGCCCGTCGTCTTCTGCTGACCGACCAGCAGGATCGCGAAGGCGGCCACCAGCGCCTGCGACAGGATCGCGAAGTAGGCGCCCTTGACCTTGCGTT
>NZ_CALLZT010000221.1:0-17055 GCF_937858515.1 uncultured Gordonia sp.
CGCCCCGCGGGTTGCGCGTTTCCGGTCCACGCCGGCCCCTGCGGCCCGTGGCGGCGGCCGTTCGACGGGCGGTGGGGGGCTGCGGCAGCATCTGGGCCCGCCACATCCGCGAGGGCCTGTCCCGCCTGGCCGAATCCAGCATCGAACGCTACGAGTAGCCCATCAGTTACTGGCGGGGTTCACCATGTTGAAGGTGATGGGTGAGGATTCCTTCTGGCCGATCTTGCCGATGGCCTGATACTGGCCCGCGGGCACCGGGACGCGGGGCTTGTTGCAGCCCGGGTTGCTGGTGGTGCCGGACCAGGTGATGGTGTCGCGGACCTGCTGGGCGGGTTTGAGCACCCGGTTGTCGGGGGTCTTGACGGGCGAGCAGTCGCGAGCGGTCCAGAGGGTGCGGGTGCCGTCGAGGGTGCGCACTACGACGTCCTGGGCTGATTTGCCCACGTCGCGGGTGCATTCGCTGAGGCCCGCGTTGGTGACCACGATGGTGAACACGGGCTGGCTGCCGACGGTGTAGGTGGGTTTGTCGGTGTAGAGCACGACGGAGATGTTCTCGTCGGGGCACAGTCCGGACGCCGGTACCGGTCCGGGTGCGCTGGTGGTGCTGCCCGATGGTCTCGCGGTGCCCGATTCGCGGGATCGCACCGTTTCGCCGGCGGCCGCTCCGCCTCCGCCGCCGGTCCCGCCACCGGTGACGCGTTCGTCGATGCTTTCGTCAGCAGGTTCGGTGGTCCTGGCCGGTGGCTTGGACGCGGACGCCGATGCGGACGTCGAGCCCTTGGCACCATTCGATTTGGACTCGTCGCCGGTGGTGGTCCACACGATGAGTCCGATGATCACTGCCACCACGCCGAGCGCGATGACACCGGCGAGGATGCGGCGTCGCCAATACACTTCGGGAGGCAGGGGCCCGTGCGGTTCGATCACCCCGTAAACGCTATCGGCCACCCCCGGCCGCCGCGCTGACGTGACGCGGCGTGTCGAGGGTGAATCGATCCCCTACATGGGTTCGATGGTGACTTCGCCGATGTCGCCGAACACGCCGCGGACGTGGATCTTGCCTTGGTCGAGGTTGTAGGTGAGGCCGACGATGGCGAGTTTGCCGGAGTTGACGCGGTCGGAGATGATGCGGCTGCGCTGCATGAGGATGCGTCCGGTTTCAACGACGTGGCGGGCTTCGAATTCGTCGACGCGGGTCAGTCCTTCGCCGCGGCCTGCGAGGATGCTGGGGGCGACCTTCTCGACGACGTCGCGGATGTATCCAGTGGGGAGTTGGAGGTCATCGAGCGCGCTGAGGGTGGCGGAGATGGCGCCGCAGTTGTCGTGGCCGAGGATCACAATCAGCGGTACGTCGAGTTCCACGGGACCGTATTCGAGGGAACCGAGGACGGCGGAGTCGATGACGTGTCCGGCGGTGCGGACGACGAACATATCACCGAGGCCCTGGTCGAAGATGATCTCGGCAGCAAGGCGGGAGTCACCGCAGCCGAACAGCACGACGTGGGGGTGCTGGCCGCCGACGAGTCGTTCACGGTCCTCGATACCCTGACTGGGATGTATCGATTCTCCGGACACGAACCGTTCGTTACCTTCGCGCAGAACCCGCCAGGCGGCCCGCGGCGACAATCCCTGAGTCATGTCCTCTAGTGTGCCACCGGCCGCTGTGCTGGGCTGGTTTGATGTGCACCGGCGCGATCTTCCGTGGCGGGAGCCGGGCCGCAGCGGCTGGGAGATTCTCGTCAGCGAGATCATGTTGCAGCAGACCCCGGTGGCGCGGGTGCTCGGCCCGTGGACGGAGTGGGTGCAGCGCTGGCCTACTCCGTCGGCGATGGCCGCGGCCTCGCCCGGCGATGTGCTCAGGGCGTGGGGCAAGTTGGGTTATCCGCGCCGGGCATTGCGGTTGCACACCTGTGCGCAGGTGCTGGCGGCCGAATTCGGCGATGTGGTTCCCGACGATGTCGACACGTTGCTCTCGCTGCCCGGTATCGGTGACTACACGGCACGGGCGGTGGCGTGTTTCGCGTACGGGCGGGCGGTGCCGGTCGTCGATACGAATGTGCGTCGGGTGATCGCGCGGGCGGCGCACGGACGGGCGGAGCCGGGTAACCCCGCCAAGCGTGATCTCGACGATGCCGAGGTGTTGTTGCCGAGAGCCGCGGACGGTTCGTATTCGGTTGATGCGCCGATGTTTTCGGCCGCACTGATGGAGTTGGGCGCACTGGTGTGCACGGCCCGCAGTCCGCGCTGCGACGAGTGTCCGCTGACGGACTGCCGGTGGGTGCGGCGCGGCCGGCCGGCTCATTCCGGACCACCTCGCAGGACCCAGAAATTCGCGGGCACCGATCGTCAGGTGCGGGGATTGTTGCTCGATGTATTACGCGATTCGAACGATCCGGTGCCGCGTGGCAGCCTTGATGTGGTGTGGACCACCGATACCGCGCAACGTGATCGGGCGCTGGATTCATTGTTGTCGGACGGTCTCGTGGAGATCACCAAGGCCGGATTGTTCTGCCTCGCCGGTGAAGCCGATATTCGGTAGCGTGAATTATCCGGTGCCGCACGTGGGTTCACCCCATAGCAGGTTCGACACGGATCGTCGTCGTTTGAACTCCGATTCAGAGACGATCGAATGAAATGATTCCCCGGGGGGTACCCGCGGACTCACAGATATTGATACTGTCGCCAGCTATGACTTACCCCCCAACTCCTCCGCCGTCGGGTTCTTCGCCCGAAGGCAACGATCCCTACAAGGGCGGCAATCCGGGGCAGTACGGCCAACCCGGTTCGTACGGTCAGCCCGGCAGCCAGCCCAGTCCCGGTCAATACGGCCAGCCGGGCGGTGGCCAGTACGGCCAGCCCAATCCCGGTCAATACGGCCAACCCGGCGGCGGCCAATACGGCCAACCCAATCCCGGTCAATACGGCCAACCCGGCGGCGGCCAGTACGGCCAACCCGGCGGCGGCCAGTACGGCCAACCCAATCCCGGCCAGTACGGCCAGCCCGCGGGCGGTCAGCACAGCCAGCCGGCAGGTGGCCAGTACGGCCAGCCGGCCGGGCAGGGCGCCTACGGCGCACCCCAGTACGGCGCGGGTGGCTTCGGCGCATCGGGTGGCGCGGGCGTTCCGCAGAAGGTCGACGTGGGCACCGCCTTCAGCTGGGCATGGTCACAGTTCACCGCCAAGCTCGGTGTGCTGATCCTGCCGGGAATCACGCTCATCGTCGGCATGGTCGTGGTCTACGCGGCGATGGTCGCCCTCATTCTCGGGTCGGCCAACAGTGACGGCGGCGGTGCCGGCCTGATCGGGATGTTCCTGATGTACGCGGTCATCATGGTCGTGGTCTTCTACATCCAGGCGGCCCTGATATCGGGCGTTCTCAAGATCGCCGACGGCGTCAACGTGACCGTGGCCGATGTGTTCGTACCGCGCAACATCGGTCCTGTGATCCTCACCGCGTTGCTGGTGATGGTGGCCAGCCTCATCGGCAGCATCGTGATCATCGGCAGCCTGGTGGTCGCGTTCTTCTGCCAGTTCGCGATCATCTTCGCCATCGACAAGAACCTGGCCCCCGTCGACGCCATCAAGGCCTCGTTCGAGCTGGTCAAGAACAACCTCGGCGACGCTCTCATCGCCCTCCTGATGGTGTGGGTGATCACCTTCGTCGGCGCACTGGCCTGTGGCGTCGGCATGATCGCCGCGTTCCCCGTCGCCCAGCTGTTCCTGGTGCACTGCTACCGCCGCATGACCGGCGGACATATCGCTCCCGCCCCGGGTGCCGCTCCCGCCTACTGACGGCTCGCGCCCGTCCCCTACCGAGAATCCCGGTGCCTCCCACAGGCACCGGGATTCTTCTTGCCGGGAGTCACCGCCCGGCCGGGCCGTCCGCCATATCGCTGTGTCTGCCCGGTCGCGGCTTGTTCATGGACAGAAACGCCTCGATCGCGCCGCGATAGAACTCGGGAGCGTCGTCGTGGACGAGGTGTCCGGCGCCGGGCACCTTCAGGTAGCGGGCGCGCGGATTGGTCCAGCACATGCGGCGCATCTGCCCGGGCGGGGTGACGCTGTACCCGGCCTCGATGACCAGTGTGGGTACGGTGACCGCGGCCCACTGGTCCCAGAAGTGGCGTCCGCCCCATTCCTCGGCGATGTCGGCCCAGACGTCGAGAGAACCGTGCAGCGCACCGTCATCGAACGCTTCGTAGAAGTAGCGGCCGGCGACCGGACCGAACATGGCGACGGCGGCGTCGAGCGATTCGAAGCGATCGGGCCAGCTGTTGAACCAGGGCGTCCATGATCGCGTGGTCTGACCACGGAAGTCGGGGGCCATGTCCTCGACGACGAGCGCGCTCACCATCTCCGGGTAGGCCGCGGCCGTGCACCAGGCGTGCAGCCCGCCCATTGAATGGCCGATGAGCACGGCGGGCCCGCGGTCGATCCAGGTGAGGATCTCGGCGACATCGGCGACGAATCGTTCGGTGGACAGTTCGGCCGGGTCGTCGGGGCCGTCCGGGTCGTCGGGGTCGGCACCGGTGTGGAAGGCGGCGTCGAAGGTGAACACGCGCCCGTATCGCCGCAGCCAAGGAATCTGCCTGCGCCAGGTGCGCCCTCGTCCCATCAGCCCGTGCAGCAGGACGATCGGGCCGAGCGGTCCGTCGTCGCCGCCGTGATCGAGCAACCCGATGTCCGCAATGTGCTTTTCCGGCGCGATGCTTTTCGGGACTGTGGTCACGGTCACCAGAATATTGGACGGTCGTCCGGTTGCGCCCGCACCACACCGCCCGCGCCACCCTGCCCCGCGCTCCACCGGGCGCACGGGCCCGCCGGACCTATCCGGAGCCGGTTCGCGGCAGTAGGGTGTTCGGCATGGCAGTGGTGAAGATCAACGCGATCAGGATTCCCGAGGGCGCCGGCCCCGAACTGGAGAAGCGGTTCCATGCCCGCGCACACTCGGTCGACGGCTCTCCCGGTTTCCTCGGTTTCCAGCTCTTGCGCCCGGTCAAGGGCGAGGACCGCTACTTCGTGGTCACCAATTGGGAGACCGAGGAGGACTTCCGGAACTGGGCGTCGGGTCCGGCCCGGGCGGCCCACGCGGGTGAGCAGCGCAATCCTGTCGCCTCCGGTGCCGATCTGCTCGAGTTCGAGGTCGTGATCGACCAGAAGCCCACCTCGTAGGGAGGTCTGCGTGGACCGGTGGGAGCCCGCGACCATCCCGATGTTCCCGCTGGGCCGCGCGTTGCTGCCCGGGGAGTCGTTGCCGCTGAGGATCTTTGAGCCGCGCTATCGGATGCTGCTCACCGACACCCTCGATGAGTACCGGACGTTGCTCGATCGCCGCGAGGAGGATCCGCGGGCACCCGAGCCGGTGTTGCGGCCACCGGGTTTCGGAGTGGTGCTGATCTCCCAGGGGCACGAGGTCGGCGGCGGCGACGCCCGCTACGACATCGGCACCTACGCCGACATCGCCCAGATGTCCCGCCGCCCCGACGGTCAGGCGGCGCTGAGCTGTGTGGGCGGCAACCGTTTCCGCGTCGTCGAATGGTTGCCCGAGGCACCGTACCCGCGGGCGACGGTGCAACCACTGCCCACTCCCCCGGTGACGGTCGAGCATCGGGCCGCATTCGGGTTGCTGTGCGCCCGGGTGGTGACGCTGCTGGAGGACTTCGCCGACGACCGTGGCGTCGCGGCCATCGAGCTCAACCCGGTCGAGCGCCTGGTGATCGATCTGACGTCCCTCGACGCCGACCTCGCCGTCGAGCTGGGAGTGGCCGGCTGGGCCGCGCGCCTGCCGATCGGATCGTCGGACAGGCAGTCGGTGCTCGAAGCCGACGACGCCGACACCCAACTCCGCATCCTCGACGACGCCATCGACGGCCTGGCCGCGGCGGTGGCGTTCTCGAAGTAGCCGTTGGCGCCACACACCTTGCTGCCGGTTCCGGATTCCAGAACCGGCAGCAAAGTTCTCAGCGGAGGCAATCACAATCCCCGGACACTGCCCGGGTTGAGGAACTGACGCCCCAGCAGCACCGCACGCTCCGCTCGGGTGAGTTGCGCGACGTAGGCGGCCGAGTCCCCGTTGTCGTGTATCGCGACGACAACCGCCTTGGCGACGTCGTGGCCGCTCCGGCGTGACAGCCCGTACTCGCCGCAATACCTCACCAGGGTCGCCAGGTTACTGTCCCGTTGACCGTTTTGACCACAGGCAGGATGTCGTCGGACGTACTGAACTTCGCGAGCAGTTCGGTGCCGCCGTCCGCAATGAGCGCTTTGGGGCGCGCGCCACCCATCGATGTGCCGTGTACGAGCGCCGAGGCGAGCGCCACGGGCAACTCGCCACCTTCGTCGACGATCTGTGCGGCCCTGCCCAATTCGTCGAGGCTCGCCGTATCCGTGCGCGGGACTCGGCGCTGCCCGGGAGCCACACCCACACGAACGCCTCAGAAGTCGAGGTCATCGTCACTCATTCGACGTCTCGGCTTGTCCACCCGCGACGGCAGCAGAGCGACACGATCTTCGGCGCGCGCTCGCATCGCGGCGAGCTCCGCACGATCGGCTGCCCCGAACAACGGCACCCCGGCGATGGCGGCCACGCTGAGCACGTTACCTATCCCCACCGCCGGCGCACCGTTCTCGATCTGCGTGATGGTGTAGCGCGACACTCCGGCAGCCTCAGCGAGATCGTCGCCGGTCCACCGCTTCTCGACGCGGGCGGCGCGCACCTGCGCACCGAGAATACGCAGCGCCTCCCGAGCGGCCGGATGCAGACTCGGCTGCTGTCTACCCATCCATACCTCCCAATAGATTAGGAACAATGGCAGATACTACTAATCTATTGGTACTCAGTCAGCAATCGCAATCAAGTTGGCGATCCGCAAGAGTGCGCTGGCGACGGCATGCGCACAACATTCGATCTCAACCCCGCCGTGTTGGCAGTTGCACGATCCCGGGTGCGCACTGGCCGGGTGTGTGGCGCTGGCCGGCGAATAGTGCCGACGCGACCACGGCTGACGCTATCCTGCGAGAGATGTTCTTTTCCGGATTCACAGGACTTGACGAATTCGACCCGCGCGGGCGGGAGAAAATGCGGTGGCGATGGCTCATCAGACAGACCCTCAACGGCTGCAGGGTCGGGTGGCATTGTCAGAGGCGATCGACTCATTACGTGATGAGTTGGCGCGGTCGATGTGGAACGGTCGCACTCCTTACTTCGATGAGGACGGCAGCGCGTATCTGTTGCAGTTCAAACCCTCGGAGATCGAGGTGACGCTGAACATCGATTTCTCGGTGACCGGCGAGGCCGAAGCCGGCATCAAGTGGTGGTTGGTGAACGCGTCAGCGAAAGGGTCGGCTACGAATTCGGCCACGCAGACGATCAAGCTGTCACTGAACCCGGTCCGTGTCGACGCCCGGACCGGTGAGGCAACCGAAATCCTCATCGACGGACCTGTAACCGACGATGACGCAACCGAATATCACTGATCGGGGGCGGTGGCCGCGAGTATGACCGGAGATCCTGGCGACACCACCCGACCGTCGGCGCGGGCGACGTACATCGAGTACACCCATGTGGGTGAGGTAAGGCGCGGCTCGGGTATCCACATCGGGGACACCTACATCCTGACCGCCGGCCATTGCGCACCCGGCGACGATATTCAGGTGCGTGTCGACGGCAATCTGTCGGCGGCTATTGTCGTGTGGCGCAGTGACAACGACGATGTCGATCTCGCGATCCTTGATGCCGCCGACCTTGAGCCTGTCGCCACTCTGGGATTCGCTCGGCTGAGCGACGACTCCGATGCCCGTGTCCCGGCGGTCGCCTACGGCTTTCCGCACTGGAAGGGACAGCATGTGGCCGATACCGACGGCCATATCCCGCTTGCGGAAAGACAGCACGCCTTCGACGGTCACCAAGACTGGTCAGGGACCTACCGAATCACGCAACCCCCAACTGACGCACCACCTTTGACCGGTGACACCGTCAAGACCGGTTGGGCAGGCTTCTCGGGCACAGCGGTGCTCCATCCCGATTCCGGACACGTGCTGGGTGTGATCCGTGGGCATATCCTCCAAGCCGGCACCGGCAACCTCACGATGACACCGGTTCATGCGATCGATCTGCTGCAACCAGATTCGAAGGCCAGATTCTGCGAGATCCTCGGCATCGGCTTACCCGACACGTGGGTTGTCGCCGGCACACCACCGAGGCAGGGGTTGTCGGTGGGGCCGATCCCGCTATACCCTCGCGGGTATATCGAACGGCCACAGGTCATTTCACTGATCGAGCAACTCAACGCTACTGCGGGCGTATCGGTGGTGTATGCGCTGTCAGGGATGCGTGGTGTCGGTAAGACACAGGTCGCCGCAGCGGTCGCGCGTGACTGCCGTAGCCGGGGCTGGGACCTCGTCGGATGGATCAACGCAGAGTCTGCCGACACTATCCTCACCGACCTGGCGGTGGTCGCCGACGCTCTCGGCGTGGCAGACCCCGACGGCAACCCGCAGGGATCCGCCGAACGGCTACGCAACCATCTTTCGAGCGGTTCGGGCCGAAATCTTCTGGTGTTCGACAACGCGACCGACCCCGACACCCTGCGCGGCTACCTTCCGTCGGGTTCGACACGAACCCTCATCACCACCACCGACAAAGGATTCGCCCACTACAGCGACAACGGCAACCACGTCGAATTGGGTGTCTACGACCGCGATCAATCGATCGCCTACCTCGACACGGTGACCGCCCTGGCAGACCCGGTCGGCGCCGACATGCTGGCCGAGGACCTCGGCGATCTCGCTCTCGCCCTTGCTGCTGCCGCCGCCACTATCGCCCGTCGGCGTTACACCTACGACAAGTATTCGACAATTCTGACCAACTACCCGCTCAGATCTGCCCTCAAGAGAACCCCAGGGCAGGACTATCCAGGTTGCGCAGTCGAAGCCCTGAGCCTGGCCGTCGACACCGTCGAACCGCTCAGCCAACACATCGCCGGCGTCGTCGCAGTACTCGCCCCCGACGGCGTCGATCAACGCATCCTGCTGGCCCTCGCCACAACCAGCGAAGACATCGACGAACTTGATGTCGAGGACGCCATCGACGACCTTTGCGGACTGTCCCTGCTGACCTACACCGACGACAACACCCTGGTCATGCATCGCCTCACCGCCCGCGTCATCCGCGAACGCGGCACCCCAGCCCAGCTGACCGACGCCATTGCCGACGCCAGTGCAGCACTGTGGCATGTCTTCCCCGATTCCGCGGACACGTGGAGTCAGAGAGCTTTCGGCGCGCATCTGACCCCGCACGTCGAAGCCCTTTCGAACCGTGTACAGATGTCCGACCAGCCGACAGACCTATCCAAAATTCTATTCCCGCTGAGAATGTGGGTTGTAAACAACCGCCGTAAATGCGCGGACCTCGCCACCGCAATCCGCGCCGGAACCAGGTTGGTGACCGACAGCGAGCGTGTCCTCGGAGCCGGCAATCCCGATACTCTGACCTACCGCAATGAACTAGCCGGGGCCTATATGTCGGCCGGACGCCTTACCGAGGCCATCGCCTTGTATGAAGACACGCTCACCGATCGTGAGCATGTTCTTGGGGCTGACCACCCCGATACTCTGAACTCCCGCAACAATCTCGCCGTCGCCTACTCGGAAGCCGGACGCCTGACCGAAGCCATCACCAGGTACGAAGGCATTCTCGCCGACAGTGAGCACATTTTCGGCCCTGACAACCTCATCACCTTGGCCACCCGCAACAACCTCGCCGACGCCTACTCAGAAGCCGGACGCCTTACCGAAGCCATCGCGCAATTCGAGGTCGCTCTCGCCGACAGTGATCGTATTCTCGGACCCGACCACCCCATCACCCTGACCACCCGCAACAACCTCGCCGTCGCCAAACGAGCGGGTGGTGATCTCACCGAGGCTATCGCTCTGCACGAGGACACTCTCACCAATCGCGTACATGGTCTCGGAGCTGACCACCCAGAAGTCTTGGCCACCCGCAGTTACCTCGCCGGTGCCTACGAGTCGGCTGGGCGCCTCGCCGAGGCAATCATCATGTACCAGGACACCCTCACCGACCGCGAACGAGTCCTCGGACCCGACCACCCCGACACCCTGACCACCCGCAACAACCTCGCAGGCGCCTACCGGGCGGTTGGGCACCTCGCTGAGGCCATCACCCTGTACGAGGACATACTCGCCGACCGCGAACGAGTCCTCGGACCCGACCACCCCGACACTCTGACTTCCCGCAACAACCTCGCTGAGGCCTATGGGGCGGCGGGGCGTCTGCCCGAGGCCATCACCCTGCACCAGGACACCCTCACCGACCGCGAACGAGTCCTCGGACCCGACCACCCCAACACCCTGACCACCCGCAACAACCTCGCAGGCATGTACTTTCAAGTGGGCCGTCTGGCCGAGGCCATCACTCTCTACGAGGAGACTGTCTCCGGTTGCGAACGTGTGCTCCGGTCTGACCACCCTGACACCGCGATTACTCGCGACAACCTTGTGGCCGCATATCGCGCCGCCGGGAGAGACAACGACGCGGACCGCCTTCTCGGCTGACAGCGCGGCGTCCACCTCAGTGGTCTCGCCTACAAGGCATCACCGTCGACATTTGACTCTAGCCGTGACCGGTCACGGCTCTCGCGGGCTACCCAGGTCCGAGGGCAAACACGGGATCGAGGTAAGACGCGACGAGAGTGGCCTGGTCATCGAGGTTCGCTTCGCACACCGCCTCGAGTCGCTCTTTTCGCCGCCAAGCGGCCCATTTGGCCTGGCCGATTGCCGCATAGCCCGCCAGGTGCGTGCCGACCGGCTCAAGCGTCACGCCGCGATAGCGGGCTACGGCCCGAGCCGAGCGAAGCAGTTCGTCGGCATCGACGCCCGTCCGGGCGAGCTGGACGATGTCGACGTAGTCGCGCCACCGAGTGCTGGTGATGCCGCGTTCGAGGATGGTCACGCCCTTTTCCGCGATCGTGGTCTCCGGCGCGTAGCCGAGAAGTTCAATTGGGTCACCAAGGATTCGATCGATACGTACCCGCCGGGGCGCGGGCACAATCGGGTCTCCGGTGGAGACGTCCCACAGGGCGACTCCCTGCCACGAACCTATGTTCGCCTTCACCCGCACTCGCAGGCCGGGATACTCCGCCCGTTCGCGAATCTCTTGCACGGTGATCGTGTCAATGTCGAAGACGACGCCGTCATCAACCGCCGCATCTGCGACGTCACGGACAACTTCGGCAACGTGTGCAGCGGTGACGTCGGCACTGATCGCGTTCGCATCAGCGTCTTTGGTAGGACGGCGCACGCCGTACGCGGCAAGTAGAATTCCGCCCTTGAGCACGTAGTCATCGGCATGACTCGTACGGGTGAGCCGCTCGAGGAACGACTCGAGTACATGACGAATCAGGTACTCCTGAGTCGGCGCGGCCACCCCGGTCTTCGCTGCGGTCGAGCGCGCCGTCGCCTGAATACTCCGGAACGCGGCGTCCCCTGAACTCATGTCAGTATCTCCAGTGCTCGCAGGATCGGCCCTTTGGCCCGGGGTAGCCGGGTCGCGAGCTCCATCAGCCTGGCGGGTTTGCCGCCCCGCCGTAGCCACTCTTTGAGCGCGTCTCGGCCGATCTCGTACCCGATATCACCTCGTAGCCGGAACGCGTCCGCTATGGACCGCTCGGGCGAGTACAGGCCGATCGTCAGATCAGTGTCACCGATCGTGACTTCACCACGACCGAGGTCGAAAGTTGACTGGTCAAAGGTATGCCAGGTGATAGCCGATTCGGTGGCGGGGATGCGTGCACCGCGCGGAATCGCGATATCAAGGGCTGCCGGGATCGCGTCGGTCAGGTCGTGGTGCGCCAACGCCGAGATCAGGCAGATCGTTGCGTCCGGCCTTCGTGTCGCAGCTTCGAGCCATTCCCAGTCCGTCGCGGAGTCGGCGGATGCGTACACACCGCGTGCGATCCGTTCGTAGCGGCCGGCCCGGGTAGCACGATAGAGGCCGCTGCGCGACAGTCCGTCGCGGTCGGCCGTGCTCGGCGTCACCGTCGTCATACTCACCCCTCTCTCGTGAAACGAGACGCATACAGATAATGATACCTGACGACGATCCGTTTCGAGAAGAGTCGCCCTTACCAAGTCCTACCGCTCGGTGACGTGGCCGTTCTCGACGTGCCAGTGGCGGTCGGTTCGTACGTTGTCGAGCATGCGGCGGTCGTGGGTGACCAGAAGGACTGTGCCGTCGTAGGAGTCCAGGGCCGACTCGAGTTGTTCGATGGCGGGCAGGTCGAGGTGGTTGGTGGGTTCGTCGAGAACCAGGACGTTGACGCCGCGGGCCTGAAGCAGGGCCATGCCTGCGCGGGTGCGCTCACCCGGGGACAGTTCGGCGGAGGGGCGGCCGACGTGGTCGGCGCGCAGGCCGAACTTGGCCAGCAGGGTGCGGATGTCGGCGATCGACATGTCGGGCATCAGGTGTTCGAAACGGTCGGTCAATTTCTCGGGTCCGTTGAATTGGCCACGCGCCTGGTCGATTTCGCCGATGGCGACATTGGTTCCGAGGGTGGCCGTTCCCTCGTCGGGTGCGTTGTGACACAACAGGACTCGCAGTAGCGTGGTCTTTCCGGCACCGTTGGGGCCGGTGATGCCGATCCGTTCGCCCGCGTTCACCTGCAGCGACACCGGGCCGAAGGTGAAATCTCCTTGCCGCACAACGGCATTGTTGAGGGTGGCGACCACCGAGCTCGATCGCGGAGCGGTACCGATCGAGAATTCGAGGACCCATTCCTTACGCGGTTCCTCCACCTCGTCCAGGCGGGCGATGCGGCTTTCCATCTGCCGCACCTTCTGTGCCTGCTTCTCGCTCGATTCGGTGGCTGCGCGGCGGCGGATCTTGTCGTTGTCGGGGGATTTACGCATCGCGTTGCGCACGCCCTGGCTCGACCATTCGCGTTGTTTTCGGGCCCGGGCGACCAGATCCGCTTTCTGTTCGGCGAATTCCTCGTACGCCTCGCGTTTGTGCCGCCGCGCCACATCGCGTTCGTCGAGATAGCTGTCGTAGCCGCCGCCGTAGACGGTGTTGGTGTGCTGGGCGAGGTCGAGTTCGAGGACGCGGGTCACGCTGCGGGACAGGAACTCCCGGTCGTGACTGACCAGTACCACACCGCCGCGCAGGCCGCGCACCACGTCTTCGAGCCGGGCCAGGCCGTCGAGGTCGAGGTCGTTGGTGGGTTCGTCGAGCAACACGACGTCGAAGCGCGAACACAGCAGCGCGGCCAGCCCGACGCGGGCGGCCTGCCCACCCGAGAGCGAGGTCATCAGCGCCGATCCAGGGTCGATGCCGTCAGAATCGAGACCCAGTTCGGCGAGCACCGCCGGCAGCCGTTCGTCGAGGTCGGCGGCGCCGGTGGCGAGCCAGTGGTCGAGGGCTGCGGCGTAGATGTCGTTGGGATCCTCGCCGCCGGACGGGGCCGGGTCCGACAATGCCTCGGCAGCCGTGTCCATCCGTAGGGTCGCGGTCGCACAGCCGGTGCGCCGGGCCACGTACTGCGCGACCGTCTCCCCCGCGACACGCTCATGCTCCTGCGGCAACCAGCCGACGAACGCGTCGGGCGGGGTCCGCGACACCGTCCCCTCCAGCGGCGCGAGATCACCCGCGAGGATCCGCAGCAGCGTCGTCTTCCCCGCGCCGTTCGCACCGACGACTCCGATCACGTCACCGGGCGCGACGGTCAGGTCGAGATTGTCGAACAGGACGCGGTGGGCGTAACCACCGGCAAGGACCTTGGCGACGAGGGTTGCGGTCATGGGCACCATCGTCGCACCGGACCGGCGTCTACCCACAAAGTAGAACGTGTTCTAGTATGACCTGTGTAGTGGGTCACAACACATCAGGGAGCGCACTTCAATGACTGACACCGTCGAGTCCGCAGCAACAGCCATCACCGGCGGCGGCGACCAGAACCAGCTCTACATCGGCGGCCGGTGGGTCGAACCCCACTCCACCGCCACCCTCGAAGTCTTCTCCCCCGCCACCGGAGTCCGCGTCGGCTCCACCCCCGAGGCCGACGCCACCGACGTCGACGCCGCGGTCAAGGCCGCCCGCGCGAGCTTCGACTCCGGCATCTGGAGCAGTGTCTCACCCGCCGAACGCGCCGACGTCCTCGACCGCGCCGCCGCGCTGATCGAGGAGCGCAGCGCCGAGATCACCGCCCTGGTGTCGGCCGAGATGGGTGCGCCACCAGCGGCCGTCGCCACGCTGCAGCAGCTTCCGGGCACCGGCGTGCTGCGTGCCTACGCCCAGTCCGCCCGCGACTACGCGTGGGTCGAATACCGCCAGGGCCTGTTCGGCACCACCCGCATCACCCGCGAACCGGCCGGCGTGGTCGGCGCGATCACCGCCTGGAACGTCCCACTGTTCCTGGTGTGCAACAAGTTCGGAGCCGCGCTGGCCGCCGGCTGCTCCATCGTGCTCAAGCCCGCCCCCGAAACCCCGCTGGTCGCAAACTACCTCGCCGAACTGATGGCCGAGGCAGGCGTACCCGAAGGCGTGATCTCGGTGGTGCCGGGCGGCGCCGACACCGGCAAGGCCCTCGTCGACCATCCCGGCGTCGACAAGATCACCTTCACCGGCTCCACCGCGGCCGGTAAGGCGATCGGTGCCGCCTGTGCGCAGAACCTCAAACGGTGCTCGCTGGAACTGGGCGGCAAGTCGGCCGCGATCGTCCTCGACGACGTCGACATCGCCGCCAACGGCTACATGCTCACATTTTTCGGCCTGTTCAACACCGGCCAGGCGTGCGTCGCGCAGACCCGCGTCCTGGTGCCGCGCAGCCGCCACGACGAGATCGTCGATGCGATGGTGGCCGCCGCCCAGACGATGACCGTCGGCATTCCCGACGATCCGGCCGCCCAGCTCGGCCCGGTGATCAGCGAACGCCAGCGGCAACGCATCGAGGGCTACATCGAGGCCGGCAAGGCGGCAGGCGCCACCGCGGTTCTCGACGGCGGTCGTCCGGAAGGTCTCGACGACGGCTTCTTCCTCAAGCCGACAATCTTCACCGGCGTCACCAACGACATGGTGATCGCGCGGGAGGAGATCTTCGGACCCGTCATCTCGGTCATCGCCTACGACGACGTCGACGAGGCCATCGCCATCGCCAACGACTCCGACTACGGCCTGGCCGGTTCGGTGTGGACCGCCGACGTCGAACGTGGCATCGCGATCTCCGAGAAGATCCGCACCGGCACCTTCGGCGTCAACTTCTACGCCATCGACCCGGGCTCCCCGTTCGGCGGCTACAAGAACTCCGGCATCGGCCGCGAATGCGGACCCGAGGGTCTCGAAGCGTTCATCGAGCACAAGTCGACGATGCTGCCTGCCGGCTATCAGGTGCCGCAGGATTCCTGAACCCCCGATCGACCGCCGACCCTCCGAGAGTCGGCGGTCGCTTCGTATCACCCGCTCACGCATCGGAAGGATTCGGCGCATGGCACCGCCACCACTGTCGATGGAACCGACCGGCTGGTTCCAGGTCGCCTGGTCGCCGGAGATCACCGTCGGTGCGGTCCACAAGATGAAGTACTTCGGCCGGGAGATGGTGGCCTGGCGGTCCGCATCGGGCCGGGTGTCGGTGTTCGACGCCTATTGCGAGCACCTCGGTGCGCACCTCGGATACGGCGGGCACGTCGAGGGCGAGAATCTGGTCTGCCCGTTCCACGGCTGGGAATGGAATGCCGACGGCCGCAATGTGTGTGTGCCGTACGAGAAGCACCCCAACAAGGGCCGCCGGATCCGCAGCTATCCGACCGTCGAACGCAATGCGGCCGTGTGGATCTGGTACGACGTTGAGCGCCGGGAACCGTATTTCGATGTGCCCGACATATTCGCTGATTTTTCCGATGGTAAGACCGCCGACGACTACTATCCGCCGATTCCCGCCGCGACCCTCTACCGTCCCGGTCTGGAGCTGCATCCGCAGTACGTGATGGAGAACGGCGTCGACTTCGCGCACTTCAAGTTCGTGCACAAGACGCCGTTCATGCCCGAGTTCACCCGCCACGATTTCGGTGGCCCCGTGTCGTACGTCGACTTCACCATCGCCTTCGAGGAAGGTGCCACACTCGAATCAGCCACCAGCGGAGTCGAATCCATCAACGCCGGGCTCGGTGTGTCGGTGACCCGCAGCTGGGGGATGATCGACAATCGCACGATGCCGGCCGTCACCCCCGTCGACGAGACCACCTCCGACGTCCGATTCACCGTGTGGATCGGACGCAAGCCGGGTGAGGAAGACACGCCGGGCATCACCAAGTACGGAGAAGTCATGGCGGGCTTCGTGATCGAGCAGTTCGAGGCCGATATCCACATCTGGTCCCACCAGCGGTACTCCGACCCACCGGCCCTGTCCCGCAAGGAGTTCGCCGGATTCCGCGCGCTGCGCCAATGGGCCACCCAGTTCTATCCGGAATCCGAGGAACTCGTGACCGTGCCGCGGTCCGAACTCGACCGGCTCCGCGCCGCAGCAGCACTGGGCAGTGCGTAACCCCACAACCATCCCGAGAGGACTCCCATGGCAAACCCGGACAAGATCCGCGTATTCCAGGTCGCCACAGGCAATCTGGGCACCGAGACCATCGGCCGCATCCAGCGCCACCCCGATCTCGAACTCGTCGGCCTGCACTGCTATTCGCCCGAGAAGATCGGCCGTGACGCCGGCGAGATCGTCGGCATCGACCCGGTCGGGGTCACCGCGACCGGCACCGTCGAGGAGATCATCGCCGTCGCACCCGATGTGCTCACCTTCCACGGCGTCTTCCCCGACGAAGACCTGTACGTGAAGGTTCTGGAAGCCGGGATCAACATCGTCACCACCGCCGACTGGATCACCGGATACCACCGCGACACAAACCATCCGCATCCGTCGGGCCGCAAGGTGTCCGAGCTGATCGCCGAGGCCTGCGAACGCGGCGGCTCCACGTTCTACGGATCGGGCATGAATCCCGGCCTCAATCAGATCCTCGGCATCGTGCACACCGCCGATGTCGCTG
>NZ_CALLZT010000222.1:0-19006 GCF_937858515.1 uncultured Gordonia sp.
TGCTGTCCGACCTGGCGGTGCTGAGTTGCGGCGGTGTGGCCAACGGCATCTACCCGACCGATGCGGCCAGCCAGGTCGAATACCTGTCGGCCGACTCCCGCACCACCATCCTGTTCGTCGAGGACGACGAGCAGCTCGACAAGGCACTCGAAGTCCGCGAGCGCCTGCCCCCCGGGTGGGGCTCCACCCGAACCGACCACACCGCCGCCGAGCCGCAGTACGTGCTCGATCGCGGCAGGTGGATCGACGCCGCGCTCACCGCCCACGTCGAGGCGCTCGCCGACCCCGTGACCGGCCTGGCCGTCGACACCCGGCCGGTGGGCCGGAGCCTGCCGCGGCAGCCGGTGGCGGGTCTGCCCTAGGGGGTACGCGCCGGGGCAGATCGCTATTCGGGGAGATCCTTGAGTTCTGTACGGGTGCGCCGCAGCGTGCCGTGCTCGGTGACCTCGTAGTAGGACTGCGCGGTCAGCGGCGGCGAGTACGCCTGGACGGTGAGCGTCGGAGCGGAGCCGGGTTCGGCTCCGGCGGGACGAGGGTCGCGCATCAGATCGTGCACCCATCCGATCGGGAAGGCAGCCTGATCACCGGCACCGAGAACACGTACCTTCAGGTCGTCGCCCGTCCAGTGGTACTCGCGCAGTGACCCGGACATCACAGTGAGAGCACCGAGCGATCCGGCGTGATCGTGCAGTTCGGATTCACCGTCGTCGACCCAGCTGACGAGCCACAGCTCGAGGTCGTCGCGCCGCTGCAGACGGATCGCCGAACGGGTGGACCGGTCCCACTGCGCCGGCAACAACGCGTCGTAGCGGCCGTCGAGGATGTCCGCGGCCCCCTGGTCGGCGATGCGCAGAAGATCGGCCGGCAGCAACCGGGTGGGTAGGTGCCGGGTCAGCGGTCGCCGGATCGCTGAGCGTTGGTCGCGGTCAAGTGTGGGCAGACCCGCCCGAAGCGTCCCGGATGCCGTCATGGCGCCCACTTTGCCGGGCGGTGCCGGTCGGGGCCACCGTTTGCTGCACCCTGATCGCAAGCACCGAAGGTCATCCGCCGGTGTGATCCGTATTACTTATCTGTCCTAAAACGATGGATCGGATCCATGAAACCGCTGGTCAGCTTCTCGGGGTGGTCCGCTTAGGGCACGGTCAGTTTTTCTTCGGCCGGGTATAGGGCGGATACTGTGGTGCGCGATCTTCTCGCCGGGTACAAGTGTGCCCGCCGGACGGTCCGCAGGTGGTGCGACCAGCCCTTGCGCCACTTTCGCCGCGGTACGAACCGCCGACGTGCACACCGGATGTGGTGCGCACCAGACGTCGGGTCTCGCCACGTGGCGGAGACGAACGTGCAGCGAAGGAGAGAGTGGTGACGTACATCATCGCGGAGCCTTGCGTCGATGTCATGGACAAGGCCTGCGTCGAAGAGTGCCCGGTGGACTGCATCTACGAAGGCGGGCGGAGCCTCTACATCCAGCCCGACGAATGCGTCGACTGCGGCGCCTGCGAACCGGTGTGTCCGGTCGAGGCGATCTTCTACGAAGATGATGTCCCGGACGAATGGGAACCGTACGTCAGCGCCAACGCCGACTTCTTCGACGACCTCGGTTCGCCGGGCGGTGCCAGCAAGGTCGGCAAGACCGACTACGATCCTCCTTTCATCGCCGCACTCGCGCCGATCGAGGAGTAGTCGCGTTCTTCTTGTAGGGCTTGTAGGAATGGGAACCAGTGGGTAACGCATCACGCCGTAAGGTCAGTTCGACGCTGCCCGACTTTCCGTGGGACACCATCGCCGGTGCGAAGGCGACGGCCGCCGCGCATCCCGACGGGATCGTCGACCTGTCGGTGGGCACACCCGTCGACGCCGTCGATCCGCTGATCCGCCGCGCACTCGATGACGGTGCGTCGTTCCCGGGCTACCCCACGACGATCGGTACCACCGACCTTCGTGAGGCCGCCGCCGCGGCGCTGACCAGGCGTTACGGGACGTCGGAGCTGGGTACCGACCAGATCCTGCCGGTGATCGGCACCAAGGAGGCGATCGCCGGACTGACGTCGATCCTCGGGATCGGTGCCGGTGAGACGGTGGTGATCCCGGAGGTCGCGTACCCGACGTACGAGGTCAGCGCACTGCTGGCCGGGGCGACTCCGGTGCGGGCGGACTCGACCGTGCAGCTCGGTCCGGCCAGGCCGGCGCTCATGTTCGTCAACTCACCGTCGAATCCCACCGGCAAGGTGCTGGGCATCGATCACCTGCGCAAGGTCGTGCAGTGGGCGCGCGAGCGCGAGGTGATCGTGGCCTCCGACGAGTGCTATCTGGGCCTGACCTGGGAAGGCGAGGCGTACTCGATCCTCGACCCACGGGTCTGCGACGGCGACCACACCGGCCTGCTGGCCATCCACTCGCTGTCGAAGGTGTCGAATCTGGCGTCCTACCGGGCCGGCTTCTTCGCCGGCGACCGCGACCTGATCGCCGAACTGCTCGCCGTCCGCAAACATTCGGGCCTGATACTGCCGTTCCCGATCCAGTCGGCCATGACCGCTGCCCTGAACGACGACACCCACGTCGATGCCCAGCGCGAGCGCTACCGGGCCCGCCGCGACGTCCTGAAGGCGGCCGTCGAGAACGCGGGCTTCACCGTCGATCATTCCGAGGCGGGCCTGTATCTGTGGGCCACCCGCGGCGAGGATTCCCGCGTCACCCAGGGCTGGCTCGCCGAGCGCGGCATCCTGGCCGCCCCCGGCGACTTCTACGGACCGGCCGGAACCAAACACGTCCGCATGGCCCTCACGGCGACCGACGAACGCATCGCCGCAGCAGCCGCCCGCCTCTGACGGCGGGCGGCGCAGCCGTCAGTCGTTCTTGTGCAGGATGTCGTTGAGGGCGATGCCGTCACCCTTCCAGGGGAGCACCTCCACGGCGCCGGTGATGCTGTTGCGGCGGAACAGCAGGTTGGAGGCTCCGGCGAAGTCGCGGGCGCTGGCCCGGGTGCCGTCGGGGCCGGTCACCTTGGTGCCCGCAGTCACGTACAGCCCGGCCTCGATGACGCAGTCGTCGCCGAGGGGGATGCCGCAGCCGGAGTTGGCGCCGAGCAGGCAGCGTTCGCCGAGCGCGATGATCTCCTTGCCGCCTCCGGACAGCGTGCCCATCGTCGACGCGCCGCCGCCCACGTCCGAGCCGTCGCCGACGACGACGCCGGCCGAGATGCGACCCTCGACCATCGAGTTGCCGAGCGTGCCGGCATTGAAGTTGACGAAACCCTCGTGCATGACGGTGGTGCCCGAGGCCAGGTGAGCCCCGAGCCGGACGCGGTCGGCGTCACCGATGCGGACGCCGGTGGGGATCACGTAGTCGACCATGCGCGGGAACTTGTCGATGTGGGTCACGGTCACCGGTCCACGCGCCCGCAGCTTCAGGCGGGTCTTCTCGAAACCCTCGACCGCGCACGGACCATGGTTGGTCCACACCACGTTGGTGAGCAGGCCGAATTGGCCGTCGAGGTTGATGCCGTGCGGTGCGACGAGCCGGTGCGAGAGCAGATGCAGCCGCAGGTAGACGTCGTGGGCGTCGACGGGGGCGGCGGAGATGTCGGCGATCGACGTGCGGACCGCGACGATCTTGACGCCGCGCGCCTCGTCGGTGCCGATCAGGGGTTCGAGGTCGGCGGGGACGTCGGCGAGGTCGAGGACGTCGGTGCCGGTGGTGGCGACCGCGTCATCGAGTGCCGGTTCGGGGAACCAGGTGTCGAGGACGGCGCCGTCGTCGGTCAGGGTGGCGATACCAGTTGCGATTGCTCCAGTCACGGGTGCAGTTTACGGCCTGCGTGCCGTCACAAACCCCACCGCTGGGGCCTGCCACGACAACTATTGCGATGCCGGGGCTCAGCGGTGGGGTTTGTGACAGGCCACTACCGTGAACAAGGTGACCATTCTGAACCTGACCGCCGACCCCGTCGAACTCACCGCAGCACTTGTCGACATCGAGAGCGTGTCGCGGGACGAGGCGCTCATCGCCGACGTGGTCGAGGCCGCGTTACGCGAGCAGACGAGCGGTTTCGAGGTGATCCGGCACGGTAACTGTGTACTGGCCCGCACCTCCCGGGGCCTGCCGACGCGGGTGTTGCTCGCCGGTCACCTCGACACGGTGCCCATCGCCGACAACGTTCCGCATCGCAGGGGTAGCGGTTTCGACGACCACTACGGCATCGACGACGAATTCCTGCACGGCTGCGGAACGGTCGACATGAAATCCGGTGACGCGGTGTTCCTGCATCTGGCGGCGACGCTGGAGAATCCCGCCCACGATCTGACCCTGGTGTTCTACGACTGCGAGGAGATCGCCGCCGAGTTCAACGGCCTCGGGCACATCGAACGCGACCTGCCCGAGTGGCTGGCCGCCGACGTCGCCATCCTCGGCGAACCGACGTCCGGCCTGATCGAGGCCGGCTGCCAGGGGACGCTGCGGGTGCGCCTGACCGCTGCCGGCGTCCGGGCGCATTCGGCCCGATCGTGGATGGGGGACAACGCCATCCACAAGCTCGGCGGGGTGCTCACCACGCTGGCCGCCTACCAGCCGCGCCGCGTCGACATCGACGGCTGCGAATACCGCGAAGGACTCTCGGCGGTGGCCATCGGTGGCGGTGTGGCCGGCAACGTGATCCCCGACGCCGCGCACGTCGACGTCAACTTCCGGTTCGCTCCCGACCGCAGCATCGACACCGCGCTCGCACACGTGCGAGAGGTCTTCGCCGAACACCTGGACTCGGGTCTGGTCACCCTCGAGCTCACCGACTCGGCCGCCGGCGCACTGCCGGGCCTGGCACACCCGGCCGCCGCCGCGCTCGTCGAGGCAGCCGCCGGCAGGTTCCGGGCCAAGTACGGCTGGACCGACGTGTCCCGGTTCTCCGCGCTCGGTATCCCCGCGGTCAACCTGGGCCCCGGCGATCCGAGCCTGGCCCACCGCGCCGACGAACGGGTGCCCGTGAGCCAGATCCGCGAGGTCACCGACCTGCTGCGCGGGTATCTTTCCCGTTGATCCCGCAGCGGTCGCGCCCGCGCTGCTAGCGTGTGCGGCGTGAGCCAACCAGACCTGCCGCCCACCCCGGACACCTCCACCAGCTATGCGGGGCCGATCCTGTTCCGCCGGGACGATTCCGAGGAGACCACCGACCGGAGTCTGCTGGCGTGGGTCGACCCTCGCGACCCCGGGCGGCGGGTGGATCGCACCGTCCGTGATTCGTGGCGGGTGCTGCGTATCCAGTCCGAGTTCGTCTCCGGTTTCGACGCGATGAGCGACGTTGCCGAGGCCGTGACGGTCTTCGGTTCGGCCCGCATCAAACCCGATACCGATGCCTACCGTCTGTCGGTCCGTCTCGGGCAGGCGCTCGGCGAGGCCGGTTACGCGGTCATCACCGGCGGCGGTCCGGGTGCGATGGAGGCAGCCAACCGGGGTGCCTTCGACGCGGGCGCCCAATCGATCGGCCTCAACATCGAGTTGCCGTTCGAACAGCACATCAATCCGTGGGTCGACGTCGGCATGAACTTCCGCTACTTCTTCGTGCGCAAGACGATGTTCGTCAAGTACGCGCAGGCCTTCGTCTGCCTGCCGGGCGGTTTCGGCACCCTCGACGAACTGTTCGAGGCACTCACCCTGGTGCAGACCAAGAAGGTCGAGCGGTTCCCGATCGTGCTGGTCGGCCGCGACTACTGGGCCGGACTCATCGACTGGATGCGTGACCGGCTGCTCGCCGAGGGAATGATCTCGGCCGGCGACATCGACCTGCTGCACGTCGTCGACACGCCGGAGGAGGCGGTCGAGATCGTGAAGTCGTCGTGTCCGACGTGTGGCAAGGACGGCGACGGGGGCCCGGCCCGGTGAGCGGGCCGATCGCCATCTGCGTGTACTGCGCCTCGGGCCCGGTCGATCAGCGTTACCTGGATCTCGCCGCGGAGGTGGGTGCGGCCATCGCCGCGGGCGGTCACACCCTGATCTCCGGCGGCGGCAATGTCTCGATGATGGGGGCTCTGGCCCGGGCGGTGCGGGCGGGCGGCGGTCACACCGTCGGTATTATCCCCACCGCGCTGATGGAGCGCGAGGTTGCCGACACCGGCGCCGACGAGCTGATCGTTACCGACACCATGCGCCAGCGCAAGCAGCAGATGGACGATCGGGCCGACGCGTTCATCACCCTGCCCGGCGGGATCGGCACCTTGGAGGAACTCTTCGAGACGTGGACCGGCGGCTATCTGGGGATGCACGACAAACCGGTGATCCTCCTCGATCCCGAGGGCTTTTACGCGCCGCTGCTGGAATGGCTGGCCGCCCGCATCGACGACGGGTTCGTCTCGCGGCGTGCGATGGACAGGCTGCTGGTGACCGATTCCGTGGTTGCTGCGTTGGCCCTGGCTACCGGCCGGTAAGGTGATCCGCACCACCGGAGTCGAGCGGCAGGATGTGTCCGGGCACTCCCCGTGCGGGAGATCGTGAGGCACACCCTAAGATGTCCGGTGTACAAGTGTGCACCTGAATGTAGGGGAGATCGGAAACAAATGGCCAAGGACGATCGTAAGACGGTCACCATCGCCGACATGGGGCGCGGACTGCTGAAAATGGCCCCCGACGTTCCGGGCATCATCAGGCACGCCCCGGGCCTGATCCTGCGGTCTCCGAAGATGAAGAAGACGATCGGGCACATCTTCCAGAATCTGGCCAACGCCCACCCCGACCGCCCCTTCGTGCGGTTCGAGGGCGCCACGACCAGCTACGGCGAGGCCAACCGCCTGGTCAACCGTTACGCGGCGGTGCTCACCGAGAACGGCGTGAACCGCGGCGACGTGGTGGCGATCCTGGCGAAGAACAGCCCCACCGACCTGTTCGTCATCCTGGCCACCGTCAAGCTCGGTGCCACCGCCGGAATGATGAACTACAACCAGCTGGGCGACGTCGCCGAGCACAGTCTGTCGCTGCTCAAGGCCAAGGTCCTGGTCTACGACCCCGACTGCGCCGACGTGTTCGACTCGGTGTCGCCGGCCAAGCTGCCGCCGCGCACCCTCGACTTCACCGCGCTCGACGCGGCCGCGGCCGGTAAGCCGGAGACCGATCCGGCGATCACCAAGGAACTGCCGGCCTCCACCGACGCGTTCTACATCTTCACCTCGGGCACCACCGGCCTGCCCAAGGCCAGCGTGATGAGCCACAACCGCTGGCTCGCCAACTTCTCGGGCATCGGCGGTCTCGGTGTGCGCCTGCACCACAACGACACCATGTACGTGGCGCTGCCGCTCTATCACAACAACGCCCTGTCGGTGTCGCTCGGTTCGGTCCTGGCCGGCGGCGCGTGCGTCGCGATCGGCCGCAAGTTCTCGGCGTCGAAGTTCTGGGACGACGTCATCCTCAACCGGGCCACCGCCTTCTGCTACATCGGCGAGCTGTGTCGCTACCTGGTGGCCCAGCCGCCCAAGGACACCGACCGTAAGCATTCGGTGCGCCTCGCCGTCGGCAACGGTATGCGCCCGGACCTCTGGGACGAGTTCGCGACGCGCTTCGGCATCGACCGGATCGTCGAGTTCTACGGGGCCAGCGAACTCAACATCGCCTTCATCAACGCCTTCAGCGTCGACAAGACCGCCGGGTTCTGCCCGCTGCCGTACGTGATCGTCGACTACAACGACGACGGCAGCCCCAAGCGCGATGCGAAGGGACGTCTCACCAAGGTGGGCAAGGGCGGTACCGGTCTGTTGCTGGCGCAGATCAGCGACCGTGTCCCGCTCGACGGCTACACCGATGCCAAGGAGACCGAGAAGAAGGTCATCCGCGACGCGTTCAAGGACGGCGACGCCTACTTCAACTCCGGCGACCTCGTCCACGATCAGGGCTTCTCGCACGTCTCGTTCGTCGACCGGCTCGGCGACACCTTCCGCTGGAAGGGCGAGAACGTGGCCACCACCGAGGTCGAGGGTGCGGTGGACGCGGTCGACGCCGTCGAGCAGACCGTCGCCTACGGTGTCGCGATCCCCGGCACCGACGGCAAGGCCGGCATGGTCGCGGTCAAGCTCCGCGACGGACAGACCCTCGACCCGGTGAAGCTCGCCGCCCACCTGTACGATTCGCTGCCCTCGTATGCGATCCCGCTGTTCGTGCGGATCGTCGACGAACTGGAGTCCACGTCGACGTTCAAGACCCGCAAGGTGGAACTGCGCAACGAGGGCTACAGCGAGACGGGCGCCGATCCGCTGTACGCACTCGCCGGGCGGGCCAAGGGCTACGTCCCGTTCTACGACGAGTACGCCGCTGACGTCGCAGCCGCGAAGGTCCCGCGGGGGTAGTCCGCGGCCCGGTCCACAGTCCCGCGGGGGTAGCCCGCCGGGCCCGGTTCAAGGCGGCCACTAGTGTGGAGCGCATGACCTCGCCCACACTCTGCGGCCGACCGGTGGCGACCGACCGCGCCCTCGTGATGGCCATCGTCAACCGCACCCCGGACTCGTTCTACGACCGGGGTGCGAGTTTTGCCGACGCACCTGCGCAGCAGCGGGTGCACCGGGTGGTCGCCGAGGGCGCCGACGTCATCGACATCGGCGGTGTCAAGGCCGGGCCGGGCGAGGAGGTCGACGCCGCCACCGAGGCGCAGCGCGTCGTCGGGATGATCGGCTGGATCCGCGAACAGTATCCGGACGTACTCATCAGCGTCGACACCTGGCGGGCGGAGGTGGCCGCCAAGGCGTGTGCCGAGGGTGCCGATCTGATCAACGACACGTGGGCCGGTGCCGATCCCGAGCTGGTGTCGGTGGCCGCGACCATGGGGGCGGGCATCGTGTGCTCGCACACCGGCGGCGCCCGTGTACGTACCCGTCCGCACCGGGTCGCCTACGACGACGTGGTGGCCGACGTGCTCGCCGAGGTGACCACGGCCGCCGAGCGTGCCCTCGCTGCGGGGGTGGCCCGTGACTCGATAGTTATCGATCCGACGCACGATTTCGGCAAGAACACTTTCCACGGATTGACCTTGTTACGCCAGGTAAAAGTTCTTGTTAACACCGGCTGGCCGGTGCTGATGGCGCTGAGCAACAAGGATTTCGTGGGGGAGACTCTTGGTGTGGACCTGAAAGACCGGCTGGAGGGAACTCTCGCAGCGACAGCACTGGCCGCCGCAGACGGCGCCCGGATGTTTCGCGTACACGAGGTTGCCGCCACCCGGCGCGTGGTCGACATGGTCGCTGCCATAGCGGGAACGAGAGCTCCCGCCCGAACAGTCAGGGGACTCGCATGACCAAGCCAGCCAAGCCCAAGAGTGGTCCGGGGCGACGCAAGCCGAGGATGATCGGCAGCCGCGACAAGACCTCGATGTGGCCCGCACCGGCCGACACCGGAAGCCCGAAGCGGGACTGGTCGGTCACGCACACCTGGGAACGTCCCGACTGGACGATCGACGAGCTGGTCGCCGCCAAGGACGGCCGCACCGTCTCCGTCGTGCTGCCCGCGCTGAACGAGGAGGACACCGTCGCCGACGTGATCGCCTCGATCATGCCGCTGTACCCGCATCTCGTCGACGAGGTGATCGTGCTCGATTCCGGCTCGACCGACGCCACCGCCGAACGCGCCACCGCCGCCGGGGCGCGGGTGATCAGCCGGGAGGAGGCCGTTCCCGAACTCGAGCCCGTCAAGGGCAAAGGTGAGGTGCTGTGGCGGTCGATCGCGGTCGCCGATGGCGATCTGATCGCCTTCGTCGACTCCGACCTGATCGATCCCGACCCGATGTTCGTGCCCAAGATGCTCGGACCGCTGCTGATGAACCGGGACATCCACCTGGTGAAGGGCTACTACCGGCGCCCGCTGAAGACCGGCGGATCCTCCGACCCCAACGGCGGCGGCCGGGTCACGGAGCTGGTCGCGCGTCCGCTGCTGGCCTCACAGAAGCCGGACCTGACGGCCGTGCTGCAACCGCTGGGCGGTGAGTACGCGGGCACGCGCGAACTGCTGTCGTCGGTTCCGTTCGCGCCGGGTTACGGGGTGGAGATCGGGCTGCTGATCGACACCTACGACAAGTACGGACTCAACGGTATCGGGCAGGTCAACCTGGGCGTGCGCACGCACCGCAACCGGCCGCTGATCGAGCTCGGCGTGATGAGCAGGCAGATCGTCGGTACCTTCATGCGGCGCTGTGGTTTCGCCGACTCCAATGTCGGACTGACCCAGTTCACGGCCGAACCCGACGGGACGTTCAGCCCGCACACCACCGATGTATATCTGGAGGATCGTCCGCCGATGAACACCATCCGCCCGGAAGCGGCCGGTGACGAGGAGATCGCCTCATAGACAGCCGTGCCACTATGGACGAGTGCAGACAATCCTGATCTATCTGCTGGTGATGGCACTCGTCGTGGTGGTGGTCTTCGCCGTGGTCTGGTTCGTGTTCGGCCGTGGCGAGGATCTGCCGCCCCTCGATCGCGGCACGACGCTGACGCGGTTGCCGCGTGCGGGCGTGACCGGCGACGACGTGCGGGCGCTGACGTTCGCGCAGGCGGTCCGGGGCTATCGCCAGGACGAGGTGGACTGGGCGCTGGAGAAGGTGGCCCGCGAACTCGACGAGTTGCGTACGGTCGTCGCCCGCCTGCAGGCACGTGATGAATCCTGCGAGTGTACTGACGGGTAACATGGAGCGGTGTGCCGCTTGCGCTGCGCCGAACAGGCACGTCATCGGCGGATGCGTCCGGTGCGGCACGTACTATGTGAGCCAGGCAGTTGCTCTGAAGGGAGTTCGAGAATGGCGGCGATGAAGCCACGTACTGGGGATGGGCCTCTCGAGGCGGCCAAGGAGGGGCGTGGAATCGTCGTCAGGATTCCCATCGAGGGCGGTGGGCGCCTCGTCGTGGAGCTGACACCCGACGAGGCGAGCGCTCTCGGCGAAGAACTGCGCGGGGTCACCGGCTGACCTCGGTCACCGTACGGCCCGCGCTCGGCGCGGTGCTCGACGTGTTGCAGTGTCCGGTCTGTTGTTGTGGCCGGGCCGGCGACTCGGGGGGTTCGGGGGATGATTCGCCCGGGCGGCTGTGGGTCGGCCCGGATCGCCGCTCGCTGGTCTGCGACGCGGCACATTCCTTCGACGTTGCCCGGCAGGGCTATGTCTCGCTCCTGAATGGACGCACCCGTCGATTGCGATCGGACACGGCGGAGATGGTCGCCGCACGAGGCCGCGTGCACCAGGCGCAGGCGTTTGCGCCGGTCGTTGACGCGGTGGCGCGGACGGTGTGGGCGCGGACGGTGTGGGCACCGGCCGACTGCACCGCAGAACATCCAGACGGCGAACATCCGGTGGTCGCCGACATAGGTTCGGGCACCGGGCACTATCTGGCCGGTGTTCTCGACGCGCGGCCCGGCGCGCGTGGCATCGGCATCGATCTGTCGAAGTTCTGTGCCAGGGCGACGATCCGGTCCCACGACCGGTCCGCTGCGGTGGTGGCGGACGCATGGTCGGGCCTGCCGATCCGGTCCGCGCAGGTCGCTGCCATCATGTCGGTGTTCTCCCCGCGCAACGTCGCCGAGTTCGCCCGGATCCTGCGGCCCGGTGGGGTGGTGGTGACGGTGACTCCCGAACCGGGGCATCTGGCCGAACTGGCAGGCCCGATGGGGATGCTACGGATCGCCGACGACAAGGATGCCCGGCTGGACTCCGATATGTCGGACGGTTTCGGCGCGCCGGCCGCACAGTCGGTGAGCTACCGCATCGATGCGCCGGTTTCACTGGTCGCGGATCTGGTCGCGATGGGCCCCACGGCATTTCACCGTGGTGAGGCCGAGATCGCCGCGGCGGCACAGATACTGGCCGGAGACCGGGTCACGGTTCCCGTCACGATAGCGGTACGGGTGGCTGCTTTCCTACCGAAGGGTTGACCGGTACACGTCGAGCGTCTGTTCGGCGATCGTCGCCCACGAGAACTCCGCGGCCGCTCGCTCCCGCCCGGACCGGCCCATCGCCGCCGCGGTCGCCGGGGCACCCGCCACGGCGTTCACTGCGTCGGCAAGCCCCTGCTCGAAGCCGATCGCATCGGCCGGATCGTAGGGCACCAGAGTGCCGGTGACGGTGTCGTCGACCACCTCGGGGATGCCACCGACGGACGAGGCCACCACCGCCGTTTCACAGGCCATGGCCTCGAGATTGACGATGCCGAGCGGTTCGTACACTGACGGGCATACGAAGACGCTTGCGGCGGTGAGGATTTCCCTGATCCTGGGCAGGGGAAGCATGTCTCGGACCCAGTAGACGCCCGCGCGTGATGCCGACAGCTCCGCCACCGACGATTCGATCTCGGCCCCGATCTCCGGGGTGTCGGGCGCGCCGGCGCACAGCACCAGCTGGATCGACGGATCGAAGTGATGTGCCGCGGCCACCAGGTGCGCCACGCCCTTCTGCCGGGTGATCCGGCCGACGAACGCGACGATCGGCCGCTTCGGATCGACGCCGAGTGATGTCAGCGTCGACCCCGGGCCGAACGGGTCATCGACCGGATACCACGACTGCGTGTCGATGCCGTTGCGCACCACGTGAACTCGGGCGGGGTCCAGATACGGATAGGTGGTGCACACGTCGGTCGCCATCCCGGTGCTGACCGCGATGACGGCATCGGCGTACTCGACGGCGTTACGTTCGGCCCAACTCGACACCCGATAGCCGCCGCCGAGTTGTTCTGCCTTCCACGGCCGCATCGGTTCCAGGGAATGGGCGGTGAGGATGTGCGGGACACCGTACAACTGTGCCGCGAGGTGTCCGGCCAGTCCGGTGTACCAGGTGTGCGAATGGACGACGTCGGCACCGGCCGCCCCCACCGCCATCCGCAGATCCGCGGACAGCGTGGTGATGGCGGCGTTGGCCCCGGCCAGACCAGGATCGGGCTGATAGACCGCGGCGGTCGGGCGGTCGGCGCCCATGCAGTGGACGTCGACCGCGGCAAGGGTGCCGAGGTGTTTGACGAGTTCGGTGACGTGCACACCGGCGCCGCCATAGACCTCGGGGGGATATTCACGCGTCATCATCGCAACCCGCATGTGAACGACGCTAGTGCCCCCGTCAGCGGTCCGCCACACATTGCGTCAAATGGACGCGGCGGCGGGACGCGCGCGATGAAATCGGCGGAACGTCGGAGAGTTTCGTGACTATTACCGGCTCGTTCGTCTGGCCCCGGCCACTGTTGGCGGTTAAGTTGAGAGGGTGAGATCACAGCCGCACGTGCTCGGTATCGTCCTCGCCGGCGGCGAGGGCAAGCGCCTGTACCCACTGACCATGGACCGTGCCAAACCGGCGGTGCCCTTCGGCGGTGCCTATCGCCTCATCGACTTCGTCCTGTCGAATCTGGTGAACGCCGGCTACGAGCGGATTTGCGTACTGACGCAATACAAGTCGCACTCCCTCGACCGGCATATCTCGCAGACCTGGTGGAGTTCGGGCTTTCACGGCGAATACATCACCCCGGTGCCCGCGCAGCAGCGGCTCGGGCCGCGCTGGTACACCGGCAGCGCCGACGCCATTTTCCAGTCGATGAACCTGATCGTCGACGAGAAGCCCGAGTACATCGTGGTTTTCGGCGCCGATCACGTATACCGGATGGATCCGTCGCAGATGGTGGCCGCGCATATCCGCAGCGGTGCCGACGTCACGGTCGCCGGCATCCGGGTGCCGCGCTCGGAGGCGTTCGCCTTCGGCTGCATCGACGCCGACGCCTCGGGCCGCATCACCCGCTTCCTCGAGAAGCCCAAGGACCCGCCCGGCACACCCGACGATCCGGACGTCACGTTCGCCTCGATGGGCAACTACGTGTTCACCACCGATGCTCTCGTGCAGGCGTTGCGGGCCGACGCCGCCGACTCCGATTCCGATCACGACATGGGCGGCGACATCATCCCCGCTTTCGTGGCCAAGGACACCGCATACGTCTACGACTTCAAGGACAACGACGTCCCGGGCGCCACCGAACGCGACAAGGGTTACTGGCGCGACGTCGGCACGCTCGATGCGTTCTACGACGCCCACATGGATCTGGTGTCGGTGCATCCGGTGTTCAACCTGTACAACCGGCGCTGGCCCATTCGGGGCGAAAGTCTGAACCTGCCGCCCGCCAAGTTCGTCGAGGGCGGGCACGCCGAGAATTCGGTGGTCGGTGCGGGCTGCATCATCTCGGGGGCCACGGTCACCCGCTCGGTGCTGTCCTCGGACGTCTTCATCGAGGCCGGTGCGGTGGTCGAGGACAGCGTCCTGATGCCCGGTGTCCGGGTGGGCAAGGGCGCGGTGGTGCGCCGGGCCATTCTCGACAAGAACGTGGTGATCGCCGACGGTCAGCAGATCGGTGTCGACCACGATGCCGATCGCGCGCAGTATTCGGTGAGCTCGGGCGGGGTCGTGGCCGTCGGAAAAGGTGTGACCATCGCAGGTCCCGTCACATAGACCGGCCCGGTCAGCACACATAGACCGGCCCGGTCAGCACACATAGACCGGCCCGGTCAGCGGCGCAGTGCGGCCAGGCCCCTGGTGATCAGTTCGGGCTGGTCGTCGGCGGTGCCGGGCGGCAGACCATCGATCGGCCACCAGGCGAGGTCGACGGACTCGTCGCTGCGCACGAACGCGGGCAATCGGTCGTCCGGTTGCGGCGGCGTGAGTGCGGCGAACCGAACGTCGAGATGCCGCGTGGGCACGCCCAGCGAACAGGTAACCGAGTGGGTATGCAACCCGACGATGCCGACGCTCAGATCGAGTCCCTCGATACCCGACTCCTCGCGGCCCTCACGCGCAGCGGCGTCGGTGATGGTCGCGTCATCGGGCTCGCAGTGCCCGCCGAGCTGGAGCCATTGGCCGACCCGCGGATGCAGGGTGAGCAGGACGTGCCGCAGCGTGGCGTCGAAGACGATCACCGAGGCCGTGAGATGTCCGGACGCCGACTTACGCAGGCACGCATCGGGATTCGCGTCGAGAAACGCGAGATAGGTGTGCCGCAACGAGTTTTGGGCGTCGTCGGGTGCCTGCCAGTCCCGCAATGCGGTGACGGCCGAACGATGCAGTGCGGTGCTCATAGCTCCAGGACCAGCCCTTCGGTGGCGGCGGGCGGACGCAGCGCTGTGTCGTCGACGGGGTAGCCGATGGCGATCGCGCCGAGCGGCTCCCAGGCCGGGCCGAGTCCGAGTACCTCGCGGACGGTGTCGGCGGCGAAGATCGTCGAGCCGATCCAGCAACTACCGATGCCCCGCGCGGACAGCGCCACCAGCAGAGCGTTCACCGCGCCGCCGGCCGCAACGGTGAACATGGTGTGCTCGCAGGCATTCCTGCGGGCGTCGGGATAGGTGTGGGCACCCTCGGCCACCAGGAAGGGGATGACGACTTCCGGTGCGTCGTACAGGATCCGGCCGCGCGAGAGCCGCTTGTCGATGGATTCGGCTGTCCTGGAATCGGATTGGAGATCGCTGCGCCAGCGTTCGGTCATCGTCTCCAGCAGCCTCACCCGACGCGCGGGGTCGCGTAGCCGGACGAACCGGACCGGGTGCGTGTGGTGGGGTGCGGGGGCGGTCAGCGCGTCGGCAAACGACTCATGCAGCAACTCCGGTTCGACCGCCCGATCGATGAAGGTGCGCACGGACCTGCGGGTGCGCAGCGCCTCCCGATGCCCCTGCGCGATGGCCTCCTCGGTACCGAGACGGAACAGGTCGTCGGCTGTCGGCCGGACCAGGTCGCGGGCGGTGGTGCCGTCATCGGCGACGCGTAGCCCGCGGACGATGGCCACAGGCACGCCACCGAGTTTGCCCTTGGCCAGGTCGGCGGCCGCGGCGATCTCGTCGGCGACGGCGATGTCGGTGACGATCAGCGGATTGCCGTACCCGTCGACCGAGCCGTCGTAGCCGTGGGACACCGCGATACCGGCCGCGCCGATGGCCACGTCGGTCTGCCCGGTCCGCCAGGCCCGGCCCATGGTGTCGGTGACGATGACGCCCACGGTGCGGCCGGCCAGTTCGGCGATCCGCTCACGGAGTCCGGCGGCGCTGGCATCGGGATCGAGTGGCAGCAGCGCGAGCTGATCTCGGGCCACGTTCGATCCGTCGACACCGGCCGCGGCCTGCACCAGGCCGTTGCGGTTCTCGGTGATCCAGGTGGCGTTCCGGCGGGCCAGGATGCGCACGGTCTCGTCGCTGATCAGTTTGCGGCGCAACCGATCCCGCTCCTCGGGTGCGGTTGGTGCGGCCACCATGCGACCTTCGGTCTTGGAGAAGATCTTGCTCGTCACCACCACCACGTCGGCGTCGCGGAGCCCCGGTCCGCCGGCTCCGTTCACCGCGCCCATGATCTCTGCGGCGATATCGGAACCGGGACCGAATTCCCCGAGGCCGGTGACCGGGAAGATCTCGATGGCCGAACCGGATGCGTGGTCGGTCGCGGTCATAGGTCGTGCCCGTCGGCGGCCGGGGTGTTGACGCCGACGAGGGCGCACGCGTCGGCCACCATCCGCGCGGTGGTGGCCGGGTCGGTCATCAACAGTGGCGCGGTGCCGACGGTGATGCCGTCGACCACCGCGGTGTCGACGGCATCACCGTCGGCGATCAGCCAGCCGTCGAGGATGCCGTTCCCGCTGCGCGGACCATAGTGTGCCGCGATGGCCTCCGCCGATGTGGCCACCCCGATCGCGGTCAGGCATTCGTCGGCCATGCCGCGCAGGGGCTTGTTGTCGATCACCGGCGACACACCGACGACCGGTGCCGCGGTGGTCCGCAGCGCGCCGCGGATCCCGGGGACTGCCAGGATCGCGCCGACGCTGACGACCGGGTTGCTCGGTGCCAGCAGCACGATGTCGGCCTCCGCGATCGCTTCGAGTACTCCGGGCGCCGCAGTGGCCCGGTCGGCCCCGATCTGCACGAAACCGTGCGCCGGTATCTGCGCGCGATGGCGCACCCACCATTCCTCGAAGTGGATGGCGACGTATTCATCTTGCGACCCACCGGGTTTGGCGATCTTGACATGGGTTTCGCAGCGATTGTCGGTGGCCGGCAGCAGCCGCACGCCGGGTTGCCAGCGTCGGCACAGCGCGGCCGTGACGTCCGAGAGCCGATAGCCGGCGTCGAGCATCTGGGTGCGGATCAGGTGTGTCGCCAGGTCTCGATCACCGAGTCCGAACCAGTCGGGATCGGCTCCGTAGGCGGCCAGTTCCTCCTTGGCGTTCCAGGTTTCGTCCGAGCGGCCCCAACCGCGGCCGGAGTCGATGCCGCCGCCGAGGGTGTACATGCAGGTATCGAGGTCGGGACAGATCCGCATGCCGTGCATCCGCACGTCGTCGCCCACATTGACGATGGCAGTGATGTCATGGTTGCCCGGCGCATCCACCGGATCGCCCGACTCGCTCAGTGGCGGAGGGAACGGTGTGGGGCCCAGAAGCGCACGCACTCCGAGCAGGAATCTGGCGCCGCCGACACCGCCGGCGAGCACGGTCACTTTCACCGCAACGAGTATAGAGGGGCGGTGGGGAAGGGGCGGATCGATATGGACGGATCTTCGGTTTTGACTTGACCGGACCGCTGAGAGGCGTGTCTAATCACACCAGTGTCATTTGCGATTTGCGATCAATAATCCGGTCGAGAGTCCTTGGATGCCACCAGTTTCGACCAGATGTTCGATTTCTGCCGACGTGAAGTACTTATTCGGGGTGAGTGATGACACGAAGGATAGTTCAGATGAGTTCGGCCGGTGGCCGAACGCGGCCGACGCCGGTTCCCGGCGGCCGGATCGGCGATGTTCGTCGCCATGTTGAGGTTTTGAGTTCTGACAGCAATCGGCCCGTCCCCGGCGGCGAATTTCACGAGGGAGGAGCTCCGAGATGACTTCTGACCACTCGATCGAGAATCCGCGTGAAGACCTTGAGGCCGGGTGTCGGGTATCGAACAGGTGAGCGGTAATGCAAGCGATGGTGAGCGCGACGGAGTAGGTTCACGTCATTTGTCGTTGGTGGCCAACGACTTTGACAGCATGTTCGACGCGGTCGAGCACCAGTGGCAGGACGACGCGCTGTGTGCGCAGACCGACCCCGAGGCATTCTTCCCGGAAAAGGGAGGATCGACCCGCGAGGCCAAGCGGATCTGCCACGGGTGTGAGGTACAGGCAGAGTGCCTTGAGTACGCATTGGGCAACGACGAGCGGTTCGGTATCTGGGGCGGGCTGTCCGAAAGGGAGCGCCGCCGGATCAAACGCGGTATCGTCTGACACTTTCCCAACGGACTGCCGCCGGAGCGACCACATCGCTCCGGCGGCAGTCTGTTTCGGGTAGCAGTCTGTTTCGGGCCGCACCCTGTTTCAGCGGCGGTCTGTTTCCGGCGCTCGACACACCCTCAGCCGGGTCCGTTGTCGATGGTGTCCTCATCGACGCCGAGGTGTGTGGCCACCTGCTGGACCAAGACCTCGTGGATGAGTTCGAGCAGGTCTGCGCCGCGCTTGGCGCGCATCTCCAAGGGTCGGCGGAAGAGGATGATCTGGGCACGGGTAGGTCGGCCGTGGACGTCGATTCCCGCGGGGATGAGCCTGGCCAGCGGCACCGCGCCGTCGGCGGTGACCTCGTCGGGCCACTGCACCGAATCGGGATCGGTCGGCAGCATCCGGGGGATCTCGTCGACCGCGATATCGAGGTCGGCGATGCGGTCGTGCCAACGCTGATCGATGTCGGCGAACGCCTCGAGCGCGTTGCGGTCGAAGTCGTCGGACCGGCTGGTGTGCGCGGGCACCGTCTGGGGCAACAGTGGTGCCCGCAGGCCGCGACCGCGACGGTCTCGTCCCGCACGGGAGATTCCCCGCCGGGTACTGTCGCCTGCCGGCTGGTTCCGGCGCCGCGGATCGGTGCGCATGGCGTGAGTGTAGTGCGCGCAGGAGCAGTGACGGGTACCGGCGCGGTATCCATGTTCGGATCCGGCGTGCGCGTTGGCGCGTGTCAGAGGTATCGATAAGGGCCTCGGCACGATAATCTCGTGGGGTGAAACTTCCACGACAGTGCTGCAGGCCCGGTTG
>NZ_CALLZT010000223.1:0-20882 GCF_937858515.1 uncultured Gordonia sp.
GGTTGCCGAGCACAGGGCGGCCGGCGTACAAGCCTCCTCCCCCCGGGTGGGTCCGACCCAGAATGCCCCGGGGCGGCCGACCTCGTCACCGCCACACTCGTCCGCGCCGACATCGAACACTCACGCAGTCAGTTCTGCTACCTCGACGACCGCAACCCCGACGTCTACTGACGCCGTCTGCCCAACCGGGTGCTTCCGCCGCAGAGCGCAGAATATAGATGTAAGTAGATACTTGCCGCAGACTCTCGTCATGAAGTCAATCACCGTGGCCGAACTGCGGCAGAACCCTGCGGGACCCCGTGGTGCACGAGGATCGTCTCGAAGATGCCGTCGCCGCGGGTCACGCCGAGATCATCGGTGCGCAGCACGGCGTCGGTGACCTCGCGCCGGGCGATCACGGCGTCGGGGTCGTCACCGGCCGGGCCGGACAGGTCGAGCACGTACAGGGTCAGTGGCTGCATACGGGTGATCTCTCCGGGGTGTCAGGCGGCGGTGTCGTCGCCGCTGTCGTAGAAGCGGACGGTGTTCTGCTCGACCCAGTGCACGTCGACGTCGTGGCCGAGGCCGGGACCGGTGGGGACGGTGACGACGCCGTCGTGGGCGGCGACGGGCGGGACGATGATGTCGCGGGCGTAGTACTTGTCCGAATCCGACACATCCGACGGCAAGGTGAAGCCGGGCAGGGACGAGATGGCGACGTTGGCGGCGCGGCCCACCCCGAACTCGTGCATTCCCCCGCACCAAACCGGAATCCCGGCGTCGACGGCGACATCGTGTGCAGCGCGTGCCGCCGTCAGACCTCCCATGCGCGAGATCTTGATGTTGAGCACGCGGCCCGCCTCCAGCGCGAGCATCGTGTGTAGATCGTGGATGTCCACCACTGATTCGTCGAGACACACCGGCGTGCCGATCCGGCTCTGCAGCCGGGCGTGGGCGAGGAAATCCCTTGGCGCGTAGGGCTGTTCGATCATAATGAGGCCGGCGCCGTCGAGGGTGGTGAAGACCTTCGCCGACGCGTCGTCGTCGGGGTAGGCGCCATTGGCGTCCACGTGCAGGTCCAGATCGGGATACGCGGCGCGCACCGCAGCCACCGGTTCGACGTCCCAGCCAGGGGTGATCTTGAGTTTCACCCGCCGGTACCCGGCGTCGACCTGATGTTGTACCTGGGTGAGCAGGTCATCGATGGTCGGTTCGATGCCGAGTGAGACCCCGGTGACGACCTCGGCCCGGGTGCCGCCGAGCACGGATGCCAGCGGCTTATCGACGGTGCGGGCGTGCAGATCCCATGCGGCGCCGGAGAATCCGGCCTTGGTGAACTCGTGGCCGCGGATCTTGGCCCAGGACGCCTCCAATTCGGGCGGGGTGTCCCAGTCGGAGTCGAGGGCGTGCAGAACCAGGTAGTCGATGGCGATCTCGAATGCGGTACTCGTGGTTTCCGAACAGTAGAACGGGTCGGCCGGGGAGGCGATCTCGCCCCAGCCGGTGCGGCCGTCGGTGTCGGTGGCGGCGACGAGGAGGTGGGTGAGGCCGGACTTGCGATGGGAACTGGTCTGGAAACTGTGCACCAGGTGCAACCGCACCTCGAAGATGCGCAGCCGCTCAATTCTCATGGATGTGTCTCCCTGTTGTTCGGGCCATGGGTGCCGGGCTGGTACAGGTCGAGGGCGGTGGCCAGTTCGTCGCGGATGGTGAGCCTGCGCCGCGCCCCCTTGGCGCTCGCGGTGGTCAGGGCGCTGAGCAGGTGACAGACGGCGGCCATCGCGGTGGGCGAGTCGGCGTACGACGCGCTGTCGGTACGGACCCGGATCAGTGCGTCGGCCAGCGGGGCGAGGGGAGCGTCGTCACTGTCGGTGACCAGGACCAGTTTGCCGCCAGCAGCGTGGAACAACTCGCCGAGCTTGGTGGTCTCGCGACGGTAGCGGCGCAACGAGAATGCGATCAGCAGATCCTTGTCCCGCACGTCGGTGAGCACAGTGAGCGGGGTGAGAGCATGTCCGTCGATGAGGAACACGTTGGACAGCGTCGCCGACAGGTCGGCGCTGAGCAGCCCGGCGTCCATCGCGGACTTGCCGGGCAGATGATTCTCTGACAATCAGACGACGCGGAGATCCCTGAGCCTGGCAAACCTGGTAAGACGACATTGTCCGCTCACCAGGTTTGCCGGGCTCGGTCGCCGGGTAACCGCACACCTCAACCGGCGGAAGGGGTTTCAGTCGCCGAACGCGGTGTCGATGATTTCCTTCTGCTCCACAGCGTGGACCTTGCTCGAACCCGACGACGGTGCCGACATCGCGCGGCGCGATGCCCGGCGCAGACCGCCGAGGAGATCCGGCAGCACCTCGGGCAGCCATAGACCCAGGAACGGCCACGGACCCTGGTTGGCCGGCTCCTCCTGCACCCACACGAAGTCTTTCGCGTTGGGGTACTGCTCGATGATCTTGCGCAGCCTGCGGTGCGGAACCGGGTACAGCTGCTCGACGCGGACGATCGCGATGTCCTCGCGCCCGTCCTTCTCACGGCGCTCGTCGAGCTCGTAGAACAACTTGCCGCTGACCAGCAGGATCCGCTTGACCTTGCTGTGGTCGGCGCCGCCGGTGGCGAACTTCGGGTCATCGAGCACCGAACGGAACTTGTCCTCGGTGAAGTCGGCGACCTGGCTGACGGCGTGCTTGTTGCGCAGCATCGACTTGGGGGTGAACACGATCAGCGGACGGCGGATGCCGTCGTGGACGTGGCGGCGCAGCAGGTGGAAGTAGCTCGCCGGTGTCGACGGCAACGCGACCGTCATCGAGCCCTCGGCGCACAACTGCAGGAACCGTTCGATACGGCCCGAGGTGTGGTCGGGACCCTGACCCTCGTGGCCGTGCGGCAGCAGCAGAACAACGTCGGAGAGCTGCCCCCACTTGGCCTCGCCCGAGGAGATGAACTCGTCGATGATCGACTGGGCGCCGTTGACGAAGTCGCCGAACTGCCCCTCCCACAGCACCAGTGCGTCGGGATTGCCCACCGAGTACCCGTATTCGAAGCCGAGCACCGCGAACTCAGACAGCGGCGAGTCGTACACATTGAAGCGACCCGGCTGTTCGGGGGAGAGGTGATTGAGCGGGGTGTACTCGGAGCCGTCGGTGCGGTCGATGAGGACCGAGTGCCGCTGGGTGAACGTACCGCGACGCGAGTCCTGACCGGACAGACGCACATCGGTGCCCTCGAGCACGAGCGAGCCGAACGCGAGCAGCTCGGCGAACGCCCAGTCGACATGCCCCTCGCGGGACATCTCCTGCCGGCGCTTGAGCACCGGCTTGACCCGCTGATGGGGAGTGAAGCCCTCGGGCACGTTCACGAAGGCGTCACCGATGCGTTCCAGCACCGACTTGTCGACGGCCGTCTCGACCTTGAGCGCCAGTGTCTGGTCCCGCTCCACCGACGGGCTCGGTTCGGGAACGTAGCGTTCGAGTTCCTTGACCTCGTTGAAGACGCGCTCGAGCTGACCCTGGTAGTCGCGCAGGGCGTCCTCGGCCTCTTTGGTGGAGATGTCGCCACGGCCGATCAGGGCTTCGGTGTAGGACTTGCGCACACCCTTCTTGGTGTCGATCACGTCGTACATTGCCGGTTGCGTCATCGACGGGTCGTCGCCCTCGTTGTGGCCGCGGCGGCGGAAGCACACCAGGTCGATGACGACGTCCTTATGGAACGCCTCGCGGTAGTCCACGGCCAGCTTGGCCGCCCACACGCAGGCCTCCGGATCGTCGCCGTTGACGTGGAAGATCGGCGCGCCGATCACCTTGGCGATGTCGGTGCAGTATTCGGTGGACCGGGAATGTTCGGGTGCGGTGGTGAAGCCGACCTGATTGTTGACCACGATGTGCACGGTGCCGCCGGTGCGATAACCGGGCAGCAGCGACAGGTTGAGCGTCTCGGCCACCACGCCCTGACCGGCGAACGCGGCGTCGCCGTGCAGCATGAGCGGCAGGATGGCGAACTGCTCGGACTCCTCGAGCTGGTCCTGCTTGGACCGGACCAGACCTTCGAGGACCGGGTCGACGGCTTCGAGGTGGCTGGGGTTGGCGGTGAGGGAGACGACGATCTCGTTGTCGCCGAACATCTGGTAGTACTTGCCCTCGGCGCCCAGGTGGTACTTGACGTCGCCGGAGCCGTGCGCCTGCGCCGGGTTCAGGTTGCCCTCGAACTCGCCGAAGATCTTGGAGTACGGCTTGCCGACGATGTTGGCGAGCACGTTGAGCCGGCCGCGGTGCGGCATACCGATGACCACTTCACGCAGGTTGTGGTCGGCGCTGCGGTCGATGACCGCGTCCATCGTCGGGATGGTCGCCTCCGCGCCTTCGAGTGAGAACCGTTTCTGCCCAACGTATTTGGTTTGCAGGAAGGTTTCGAAGGCCTCCGCGGCGTTCAGCTTGGACAGAATGTACTTCTGCTCGGCCACCGGCGGTTTGACATGTTTGATCTCGACCCGCTCCTCGAGCCAGCGCTGCTGCTCGGGTTCGAGGATGTGCGTGTACTCGATGCCGACGTGACGGCAGTACGCATCGCGCAGCACCGACAGCACGTCGCGCAGCTTCATCCGGTCTTCGCCGTGGAAGCCGCCGACCTTGAACTCGCGGTCCAGGTCCCACAGGGTCAGACCATAGGTCTGCACGTTGAGGTCGGGGTGCGCGGTCTTGGCGTCGCTGTTCATCATCAGCGGATCGGTGTCCGCCATGAGATGGCCGCGGTTACGGTACGCGGCGATCAGCTCGAGCACTCGGGTGCTCTTGTCCACCAGGCCGGCGGGGATGTCTCGGCGCCAGCGGATCGGCTCGTAGGGGATCTTGAACGCGGTGAAGATCTCGTCGAAGAAGCCGTCATCGAGCAGCAGCGAGTGCACCCGGCGCAGGAAGTCGCCGGACTCGGCGCCCTGGATGATGCGGTGGTCGTAGGTGGAGGTGAGGGTGATGAGCTTGCCGACACCCAGGTCGGCGATCTGCTCGTCGCTGGCGCCCTGGAACTCGGCCGGGTACTCCATCGCGCCGGCACCGATGATGGCGCCCTGACCCTTCATCAGGCGCGGCACCGAATGGACGGTGCCGATGGTGCCCGGGTTGGTCAGCGAGATGGTGACACCCGCGAAGTCCTCGGCGCCGAGTTTGCCCTCACGTGCCCGGCGCACGACGTCCTCGTAGGCGGCGTGGAACTCGCCGAACGTCATCGCCTCGCAGCCCTTGATGGCCGCGACCACCAGAGTGCGGTTGCCATCCTTGCCGGCGAGATCGATGGCCAGGCCCAGATTGGTGTGGGCGGGGGTGATGACATTCGGCTTCCCGTCGACCTCGGCGAAATGCCGGTTCATATTGGGGAAATCCTTGATCGCCTGGACGATCGCGTAACCGAGGATGTGGGTGAAACTGATCTTGCCGCCGCGCGTACGAGCGAGGTGGTTGTTGATGACGATGCGGTTGTCGATCATCAGCTTGGCCGGGATGGCCCGAACGCTGGTCGCGGTGGGGATCTGCAGCGACAGGTTCATGTTCTTGACGATCGCCGCTGCCGGACCGCGCAGGATCTTGTTCTCGTCCGCAGCGGGAGCGGCCGGGGTCTTGGCGCCGCCCGCTGTGGCCGACGCCGACGAGCCGCGACCGGCGGCGGCCTTGGTGGCCGGAGCCTCTCTGGCGGGTGTCGGTTTGCGCGTCGCCTGCTGCCGGTTGGGAACGGTGTCGAGGGTGACCTGATTGCTCGCCTGGCGCGGAGCTGCGGGCTGAGCCGGTGCGGTGGCCGGGGTGGCAGGGGCGGCGGGCCGGGCTGCGGTGGCCGGGGCGGGAGCCTTCGGCTGGGCCGGGGCAGGGGCTGCGTTGCCGTTGCTTGAGGTGGGGGCTCCCGCGTCGGCGTCCGCCGATTCGGGCTTGTAGTTCTTCAGGACCTCATGCCAACTCGGGTCTACCGAGGCCGGGTCCTTGATGAATTGCTGGTACATCTCCTCGACCAGCCAGGTGTTCTGTCCGAAATCCGAAACCGAACTGCTCACTGCGCTTTCTCGCCTCAATTCCCTCTGGTATCGGGTCGCCTGATCACGTCCTAGGTCCCTTGTGGAGACCGTCGGCGTGGACCAAACCCTGATGGTACGCGGTCTGCGACTGTGTGCAGTGCTGGGATCTCACAACACTCTCGGTGCATCAAATGAAGCACACACGACGCTCGCATGTGACCGGTTTCTCATACCGGATCGGCCGCTCCCGACTGCCAGAGCCGCAGGTACATTCCACCCGCGCCGAGCAACTGCGCGTGGGTGCCGAATTCGACGATCCGGCCGGCGTCGACGACGGCTATGCGGTCGGCCCGGGCGGCCGTGGCCAGCCGGTGGGCGACGATCACCGATGTACGTCGCGCGGTCACCGCCGCACCGGCCGCCAGCACCAGCGACTCGGTCTCCTGATCGAGGGTGGCGGTCGCTTCGTCGAGCAGCAGCAGGTCGGGTTCAACGAGTTCGGCCCGGGCCAGTGCGACGAGTTGTCGTTGCCCCGACGACAGCCCCTGACCGCGTTCACCGACCGGCTGATTCATTCCCCACGGCAGCCGGGCGATCACCCCGAGCGCCCCGACGGCGCGTGCGGCGGCGACGATCTCGTCACGGTCGGCCCCGGGCCGCCCGAACGCGATGTTGTCGGCGACCGTTCCCGTGAACAGATGCGCCTCCTGCGGGACGACCCCGAGCCGGTGCCGATAACCGGTGAGGGCGAACTCGCGGATATCGGTGCCGCCGACGCGGACGGCACCGGAGGTGGGGTCGTAGAAGCGGGCGAGCAGTTTGACGATCGTCGACTTGCCGGCGCCGGTAGGGCCGACGAGGGCGAGGGAGGTACCCGCGGGGATGGTCAGCGTCATATCGGTGAGCGCATCGGCGGTGGCCCGCGGATAGCGGAACCCGACACCGTCGAGGCGGACGTCGCCGTCGAGGTGGCGTGGCGTGCGCGCGCCGGGTACCGGCATCAGCGACGACGGCGTGCTCAGCAGGTCGGAGATGCGGCGCAACCCGACCGCCGCCTGCTGGTAGCCGTCGAAGACCTGCGAAAGCTGCTGCACCGGCCCGAACAGCATCGTCAGATACAGAATGAACGCCACCAGTGTGCCGGGCGAGAGGTCGCCCGCGGCGATCTGGTGGGCGCCCAGGGCCACCGCGACAGCCGCTGCGACATCGGCGGTGAACGTGATGAACGGGAAGTACACCGAGATGGCCCGCTGCGAGGTCATCCGGGCATCGACCCAGGCGAGGGTGCGGCCGGTAAACCGGTCCCGGGCGGCGGGGATTCCGCGGTAGGTCTGAGTGGTCTTGATGCCGGCGACGTTCTCCTGAAAGTCGGCGTTGACGACGCTCACCAGTTCCCGGGCCCGCGTGTAGGCACGTGCGGAGATCTTGCGGAAGACCACGGTCGCGACGATCAGGAGCGGAAACAGCGGGAGCATCGCCGCGCCGAGGGTCGGGTCGGTGAACACCAGCGCGGCACCCACCCCGCCCAGCGTCAGCACCGCCACCACCGCCGACGGCAACCCGGTCTGCAGGAACGTCGACAGGGCGTCGATGTCGGTGGTCATCCGGGTCATGATGCGCCCGGACAGCTCCCGCTCGTAGTAGTCCAGACCGAGCCGCTGGATGTGCGCATAGCTGCGGATCCGCAGTGCGTACAGGATGCGTTCGCCCGCCCGGGTGGATGCGATGACGGTGAGCCGGGCCGCGGCCCAGGCCAGCGCCACGGCGACGACGCCGATCGCGCTCACACGCCAGACGGTGTTGTCGCCGGAGCCGCCCGCGGCATCGAGAACGGTCCGGGCCAGCGACGGGAACACCAGCCCGACGAGGGTGTCGACGCCGATGCCGAGCACGGTGAGCGCGATCAGGATCCGCACGCCGCCGAGCAGACCGCGCAGCGAGAACGATTCGGAGTCCGCTCGGGCGGCGGCGACGTCGACTCGGGGATCCTCGGTCGCCGGGGGCAGCGCGGCCACCGCCGCGGCCAGTTGCCGGGTGACCGGCATCGACCCCAGCGCACCGGACCGACCGGTTGCCGGGGTCGCCGGCGCCCGCGTCCGGCTCGGTGACGGGCCGACGGGAACCTCGGGCCACAGCTGGCCGTCGTCGGGTTCGGTCGGCTCGGCCGCCGGGCTGGCAGCAGGTTCGGTGCCCGAACTCATCAGTGCCCGGAACCGCTCACTGCGAGCGTCGAGTTCGGCGACCGTCCCGACGTCGGTGATCCGGCCGTCGTCGAGTACCACGACGCGGTCGGCGATCGCCAGCGTCGACCGGCGGTGCGCGAGCACCAGCATCGTGGTGTCCGGTGTGCGTAGTTCCCGCAGGATGGCCTGTTCGGTGGCTGCGTCGACGGCCGACGTCGCGTCGTCGAGTATCAGGATGCGGGGCCGGGCGAACATGGCCCGGGCCAGTGCGATGCGCTGGCGCTGGCCACCGGAGAGGGTGAGCCCGCGTTCACCGACCACGGTGCCGAAACCGTTCGGCAGTGCGTCGATGAATTCGGTCGCACACGCCCGGCCGGCGGCGGCGCGGATCTCCTCGTCGGCGGCGTCCGGTACACCGAGCGCGATGTTGGCGCCGATCGTGTCGGAGAACAGGAACGGCTCGTCGAAGACCACCGACACCGCCGAGTGCAGCGCATGGGCATCCAGGTCGCCCACGTCGACGTAGTGTCCGCCGGCGCCGACGGAGATCGACCCGGAAACGGGCCGGTAGTAGCGGCATACCAGGTCGGCAAGGGTGGATTTGCCCGAACCGGGCGGACCGACAACGGCCACACATTCCCCGGGTGCCACGTCGAGGGCGACGCCGTCGAGCACCGTGCGCCCGCGGAGCTCCGCACTCACCGACGACAGCCGCAGCCCCAGCGGGCCGTCGGGTGCGGGTGCGGTGGCAGAGAGCGCGGGATCGGGCGGATGGTCGGCTACCTCGTAGACGCGTTCGACCGCAGACCTGGCCAGCTGGGCGGTCACCAGCAGGCCGGTGACCATGCGCGAGAGCGCTGTCATCGACGCCACGTAGGTGGCGAACGCCAGAAAGGTGCCCGCCGAGATCGAACCGTGGAACGTCAGATACCCGCCGACCGCGATCACCAGCACCATGCCGAGCTGCGGTATCGCCGACAGGGTGGGAGCGAGTGTGGCGTTGATGCGGGCCGCGCGCAGCCGCAGGCGGTACAGCCGGTCACCCAGCCCGACGAGCGTGTCGACGGCGCGATCTTCCTGACCGAAGCCCTTGACCACCCGGACGCCGGTCACGGTCTCCTCGACGTGACCGGCGACCTCGGCCGCGGCCTGCTGCGCCGACCACGTCGCGGCGAACAACCGTCTGCGCACCTTGAGCACCACCACACCGACAACCGGCACGATGATCAGCGCGACACCGGTCAGCAGCGGCGACAGGTACGTCATGATCGCGATGGCGACGACCAGTTGCACCGCCGATCCCAGCGCGAGCGGTACCTGCGCGAGCAACCCCTGGATGATCTGCAGATCGGAGATCGACCGGGACACGATCTGCCCGGTCCGGATCTCATTCTGCGCGGTGCCGTCCAGGCTCAGCAGGGTGTCGAACAGCCGCAGCCGCAGCGCGTTCTGCACGACGATCGACAATCTGCCCGCGGTGATCCGGCGACCGAACTGGCAGCCGAACCGGATCACCGCGGCCAAGATCAGCGCGGTCACGATCACCGGCAGGCCGGGACCGCCGTCATTGACGCCGGTCGCGTCGTCGATGGCCACTTTCGCCAGCAGCGGGGTCGCCAGATCGACGGCCACCGCGATCAGCGTCGCGGTACACGCGAGCACGACCAGACGCCGGTGCTGCAGGCATTGGGCGGTGAGTCGCCGGATCCAGCCGGGTTCGGCCGGCCCGGTCACCCCTTGGCCGCTGGGCGGTCACTCCTGTCGGTCGGCAGCGAACGGACGGGCGGGAGCGCGCCGGCCGCGTTAGTGGCGTCGGCGAGGGTTCCGTCGACAACCGGCCATTGCGCGGGCGGGGGACCGAACGCGATGCGGGCGTTCGCCACGACCTTCCTGCCCAGCGCGCGGTTGCCGATGCCGCCGATCACCGCACCGGCGCCGGCGGGCAGAAGCCTGCCGATGAGCAGTGGTGCCCGCTTGAAGGCGTACTTGCGGGCCATCCTGGCGGCGAGGTTGTGGTTGAGTTTGCCGATCCGGCTGGCGGGTGTGGGGTTCTTGCCGAGCCGGCGCAACACCCCGCTGCGCGAACCGACGACCTTGCCCACCGCGAGCACGCCCTCTTCGCCGAGGGCGACGGCCAGCACCAGCGCGGTGCGCCGCTCGTTGTCGTGCAACGGAATGCCGTGGACCTCGGCGATGGCCAGGGCCAGCAGCGCGGATGCCTCGATGAACAGCGCGCTTTCGCCGGTGGCGGCACTGAGCGCGGCGAAGGTGCCGATGCCGGGCACGGCCGCGGTCGCACCGACCGCGCTGCCGGCGCTGGTCACCGCACGCAGATAGTGCGTTTCGAGTCGCTCGATGATCTGCTGCGGTGTTTCTTCCGGATGCCGGCGCCGGATGCCGGCGACATACTTCTTGACCTGCGGTCCCTGCAGCTGCTGGGCCTTGCCGAGCCCCTTGCCGACCGTCTTGATGGTCAGCTTCGACGGCGGCTTGCTGTCCACTTCGGCCAGTGTGGACTGTTCGATGCGGTTGACGATGTCGCTCATGCGGTGGGATCCCAATTCTGTGCGGGGACGATTTCGGCGGAACGTGGCGGTGGTGGCGGGGTGCCGTCGCCGAAGGGCCGTCCGCCGAGCTGTTCACGATGGTGCGGGGTCAGCCAGTGTGACAGATCAGGGCCCTTCGGCACTATGCCCGTGGGGTTTATGTCTCGGTGCACGACGTAATAGTGCCGTTTGATCTGGGAGAAGTCGACGGTGTCGCCGAAACCGGATGTCTGGAACAGGTCGCGGGCGTACGCCCACAGCACCGGCATCGCGCTCAGCGTCGACCGGTTGCACTTGAAGTGACCGTGGTAGACGGGGTCGAATCGGGCGAGTGTGGTGAACAGCCGCACGTCGGCCTCGGTGATGGTGTCGCCGACCAGGTAACGCTGCCCCGACAACCGCTCGGAGAGCTCGTCGAGCTTGGTGAACAGCCTGTCGTAGGCGGCGTCGTACGAGTCCTGGTCGCCGGCAAATCCACAGCGGTAGACGCCGTTGTTGACCTCGGTGTACACGCCCTTGTTGACCTCATCGATCTCCTCGCGCAACGCCTCCGGATACAACTCGGGGGCACCGTCGCGGTGAAAGTCCGTCCACTCCAGTGAGAAGTCGATGGTCATCTGCGGAAAGTCGTTGGTGACCACCGCGCCGGTCGGGATGTCGACGATCGCCGGGACCGTGATGCCCTTGGGGTAGCCAGGGAAACGGCGCTCGTAGGCATCCTTGATACGGGGGATGCCCAGCACCGGGTCCAATCCGCCCGGATCGAGGTCGAACGTCCACGAATCCGCGTCGTGGGTGGGTCCGCACAACCCCAGCGACAGTGCGTCCTCGAGTCCGAGGAGTCTGCGGACGATCAGAGTGCGGTTGGCCCAGGGGCAGGCCCGCGCGGCGACCAGCCGGTACCGGCCGGCCTGCACCGGATATCCGTCGCGGCCGTCGGCGGTGATCCGGGTTTCGATGTACTTGGTGTCGCGGACGAACTCCTGCCCGCCGGTGACGTACTTCCCAGGGTTCGTGGTTTCCGGTGCCTCGCCGGGGGGTGTGTTCGGGGACATGTTCTACACAGTAGTGACTGCGATCGGGCGCCGACCGTTATCCGAGTGGCGGGTCCGGCCTATTCGTCCGGGCATTTGTTTGCCGGATATGCCATGAATCGCCCGGTCGCCGGAACTGACCTGGTTGGTCCGGACGGGCCACGACCACTAGCGTCGACGTGGCGGGGTCTCCGCGGAGCTTTTTGCGACTATCGGAAGTATTTGAGTCCTATGACAAATGGTTCGCCCGGCACACAGGGTGCGATCACCACCCGGCCGTGGATCGCGCTGATGGCGCTCTGTGTGGGCTTCTTCATGATCCTGGTGGACATGACGATCGTGGCCGTCGCCCAGCCGCAGATCATGGAAGCCCTCGGCACCGACGTCAACGGCGTGGTGTGGGTGACCAGTGCCTACCTCCTCACCTACGCGGTGCCGCTGCTGATCACCGGACGGCTCGGCGACAAGTTCGGCCCGAAGAAGGTTTATCAGTTGGGCCTGCTGGTGTTCACGCTCGCCAGTCTGTGGTGCGGGCTCTCGGATTCGATCGGCGAGCTCATCGCCGCGCGCAGCGTGCAGGGTCTGGGCGCCGCGCTCATCACCCCGCAGACGATGGCCGTGATCACCCGGATCTTCCCGCCCGAGAAGCGCGGAGCGGCGATGGGCGTATGGGGGACCGTCGCCGGTGTGGCCACCCTCGTCGGCCCGCTGCTCGGTGGTGTGCTGACCGACAGCCTCGGCTGGGAATGGATCTTCTTCGTCAATATCCCCATTGGGATCATCGGTCTGGTACTGGCCGCGACCCTCGTGCCCGATGTCGAGACCCACGACCACCGGTTCGACCTGGTCGGAGTCGGGCTTTCGGCGGTGGGTGTGTTCGCGCTCGTCTTCGGCATCCAGGAGGGTGAGAAGAACGACTGGGCCTGGTGGATCTGGTCGATGATCGCCGCGGGCGTGCTGGTTCTGGCCCTGTTCTTCTACTGGCAGTCGCGGATCCGCACCGAGCCCCTCGTGCCGTTGGAGCTGTTCCGGGACCGCAACTTCACGCTGTCCAATCTCGGTATCGCGTCGATGGGGTTCGCGATCTCCGGTCTCATGCTGCCCGCGATGTTCTTCCTGCAACTGGTCGGCGGGATGTCGCCGACGCAGTCCGCGGTGATGATGGTGCCGCAGGCGATCCTCACCGGCATCCTCGCGCCCATCGTCGGTCGTATCCTGGACCGGGTCGACCCGCGGCTGATCATCTGCACCGGGCTCGGCCTGGCCGCGATATCCATGGGCTGGCTGGGCCTGGCCGTCCGTCCGGAAACCCCCGTCTGGCAGGTCCTGATCCCGATGTCGCTGATGGGTGTCGCCTCGGCCGGGATCTGGGCGCCGCTGGCCGCCACCGCCACCCGGAACCTGCCGTGGCATCAGGCCGGTGCCGGGGCGGGCGTCTACAACACCACCCGCATGATCGGATCGGTGCTCGGCGCGGCGATGGTCGGTGCGCTGATGCAGACCCGGCTGGCCGCCGAACTGCCCGCGGGCATCGACACCGGTGCGGCACAGGACACCGTCGATCAACTCCCGGAGTTCCTGCGCGAGGGCTTCGCGACCGCGATGGGCCAGTCGATCTACCTGCCGGCGATCGCGCTGGTGCTGGGTGTGGTGGTGACCGCGTTCCTGCAGCGGCCCGCGTCGGCACAGCGTGCGGGGGCAGATGTTGCTGAGAGCGTCCGCTGACCGCGAGTTCGGGCCGGCGTGCGGGTCGTGGGTGTGCGACACGTTTGTAGGTTGGTCGGGTTGGTGCTGGTCATCTTCAGAACGCGGCGCACCGAGCAGGTCCGTAAGCACCTCGCTGTCGCGCTGATACTCACAACTACGGGGGATGCTGTCTGACTTCGCTTCCCTGACCGCGCAAGACAAGGTGTATGGGACGGTCGAATCGGATGTGATTGCAATCTCACGCGCCGAACACCTGGTCGAGGGCCTCGTTGCCGAGGACCAGTCGGGTGCTCCATTCGGAGATCTGCTCGGTGGTGGCGTGTTCGACCCGGTTGCGGATGCGGGGATCAAGCTTGCCGAACTTGGCTGTCAACAGCTCGATGAGCATGTCGGCTCGCGCTTCGACACGTCCTTCGGCGCGTCCTTCGGCGCGGAGTACGTCTGCTGTGTTCATGGCTGCCTCCATGGTGTCTGGTCCCACGGTGGCGGCGTAGCGGGCGACGTCGTAGATGTCTGTGGGACTTACTGTTACAAGATACTGGAAGTGGGCTTCGACGCTTTTGACGTCGAGTTCGATGATGTGGTCGGTCCAGTTGGGCATCCAGCGGGTGGCGTGGGGGTCGCCGGGGGCGTGGGTGAGGTACACGAAGGTGATGCGGGCTGCGGTGGTCAGGGGCCGGGCGCGCAGGGTGGCGTCGTCGACTGTGGTGAGGTCATCTAGCAGGAAGCCGGCGTGCGGTACGAGGTTGCCGGCTGCGGTTGCGAGGGAGTCGTCGATGTTGAGCAGGTAGGCGATGTCGGTGGGGGCGTTCCAATGGCGTCGGCCCTGGTAGATGACGACGGGGATGATCAGGGGGAGCGGTCGTTGACCTGGTTGGATCTTGTGCTGTTTGAGGTGCCGGTCCCAGATGCGGACCTGGTATTGCAGCCTGCGGAACGCCATCAGAGGGTCTGGGCTGCTCTGGTGCTCAACGAGCAGATACAGGTAGGCGTCGTCGCCGTGGACTGTTGTCTTGAACAGGACGTCGGTTTGCCGGTGGCGTAGGTGTTCGTCGACGAAGGTGCCCTCCTGGAGCACCATGCCGTCGAGATCGATGTGCGCGGTCAGTTCCGGTGGCAGCACCGAGCGCAGTTCTGATCCGGTGTTCTCCGGGTTGGTGAAAACCAACCGGAACAGTGCGTCGTGTGGTTGTGCGCTTCCGGACGTGTCCCCCTCGTTGGTCATGGGGCACACCGTAGCGGCAGGCTCGGACATTTGTTCGATACCGGCGTTTAGACTTCGGGTGTGCGACACGTTTGTAGGTTGGTCGGGTTGGTGCTGGTCATCACCCCCGCAAGCGCCTGAACACCACCAACCCCCAAATCGAACACACATACGATCTGCGCTACCTACAAATCCGTCGCACACCCGCGGGTCGTGCCGAATGTGGGGATTGTCGTAGCCGACTCGTAGGATCGCGGGAGTAGTTGCCGCGAGCTGAGAGTAAGGAGGGTCGATGACGGCGTCGCTGTTCGACCTGCCCGAGTTCGAGCCGCTGCCCGGTATGGAGTCGTTCGCGCCGGCACCGTCGCCGCCGGCGAAGACCCGTCGGCGCAGGTCCATCGTACCGGTGACCTCCGGGGCGGTCCCCGACCACGAATCCGGTGCTGTGGACGCGGCTCCTGCGGAGACCAGCAATGCCGATGCCGCGGCATCGCATGCGCACACCGTCACGTTCGTGCATACCGCGGACTGGCAGATCGGCATGACCCGGCATTATCTCGATGCCGACGCGGCCCACGCTTATGCGGCGGCCCGGCGTGACGCGATCACCCGGATCGGTGCGGTTGCCCGCGAGGTGGGGGCCGAGTTCATCGTCGTCAGTGGTGACGTCTTCGAGGATCATCGGGTGTCGGACAAGACGATCCGTCAAACCCTCGATGTACTCGGCGACTGCGGGATGCCGGTGTACCTGCTACCCGGCAATCACGACACCGCCGACCCGGCGAGCGTCTACCGGTCGCGGGCGTTCATCGACGGACAGCCCGCGAATGTGACCGTGCTGACCGACAGCGCGGTGCGGGTGCGGGAGGGTATCGAGCTGGTGCCCGCGCCGTGGGCCAATAAACACCCACTCACCGACCTGGTCAACGCGCGCATCGACTGTGCGGGAGTCAACTCCGGCAACGTGATCCGCATCGTCGTCGGGCACGGCGGTGTCGACACGATCGTCCCCGGCGACGATCCGGCGCTGATCTCGGTGCAGGCGCTGGAACGGGCCGTCGAGTCGGGGCAGGTCGACTATGTGGCCCTCGGTGATCGTCATTCGGTCACCGATGTCGGTGGGAGCGGGCGCATCTGGTACTCGGGTGCTCATGAGGTGACCAATTTCGACCACATCGAGACCGAACCCGGCCACGTCCTGGCGGTCACGTTGCGTCGGGAGGGCGAGCGGCGGGAAATCGACGTTGCCCCGCATCGGGTGGGCGAGTGGAGTTTTCGCAGCATCACGCGCGATATTGCCGGCGCCGACGACATCGAAGCGCTACGCGCCGAACTGGAAGCGGTCGACGGCAAACCCCACGTCGTGGTGCAGTTGGGGTTGGTCGGGGCGGTCACCATCGCCGAGTACGCGGTGCTTGAGGAGATGCTCGATCAGTTCCGGGACCGGTTCGCGGCCCTGGTTCCGTGGGGCAAGATCGACCAGCTGACCGTTGTCGGTACCGAATCCGATGTGGAGTCAATGGGTTTGACGGGCTATGCGGCCGACGCCGCCCGCGAGTTGCTGGCCGTCGCCGATTCCGAGGCCGACGATGCGGCGCCGACCGCCAGGGATGCGCTCGCCCTATTGCGCAGACTGGCCACCCGATGAGACTGCATCGCCTGAAGCTGCGCGATTTCCGTGGTATCGGCGAGCGTGAGGTGTGCTTCGCCGACCAGGGTGTCACGGTGGTCGAGGGCCGCAACGAGGCCGGCAAATCCTCGATGATCGAGGCGCTCGATGTCCTGTTGAGCCTACGGGACAGCAGCAAATCCTCCGCCGTGCGTTCGGTGATGCCGTCGGGACGCGATGTCGGCTCCGAGGTGGAGGCCGAGATCAGTTGCGGTGAATGGCATTTCACCTACTTCAAACGTTTCAACAAACAGCCGGCGACGACGCTGACGGTGCACCGACCCAAACCGGAGCAGCTCACCGGCCGTGCCGCCCATGACAAGGTCAACGAGATTCTTGACACCACCGTCGACAGGGCCCTTTTCGATGCGCTCAAGCTCCTGCAATCGGGGGCGGATCCGGCGCTGACCGATCTGTCGGCGGCGGCCGCGCTCTCGCGGGCTCTGGATCGGGCCGCCGGCGGACCACGGGGCGCCGATGATTTCGCCGAATCCGTTGCGGGAGAGGAGGATAGCGTTCTCCTGGACGCGGTGGCCGAGGAGTATTGCCGGTACTACACCCGCAAGCAGGGCAAACCGACCGGTCAGCTGGCCGAGGCCGCGAGGCGGGCCGACGCGGCCGGTGACCGGTACGAACGATTGCGGCGCAGTCGTGAGGTGCTCGACGACGATATCGAACGCCTTCGGGCGGCGGTCGCCAGGCGTGGGGAGTTGCAGCGCACCGACGAGCTGGCCCGCGCCGACCAGGAGCGGGTCGACACCGAATGGCAAGCGGCGCAGGCCGTGCTGTCGAAGGTCGGCGGCGCTGCGCAGACGGTCGGGCACCGCCGGACCGCACTGACCCTCGCCGAGCGGGTGGTGGCCGAGCGCACTGACATTCGCCGGCAACGTGAGGTGTTGTCCACGGAGGCAGTCGAACTCGATGCGCAGGCCGGACAGGTGCGGGAGCAGACAGTGCAGGCGCAGGCGGAAGTGGCCGCGCTGGAAGGCGAATTATTCTCGGCCAGAACGATCCTCGACGACCTGCGAGCCCGGCTGAACGCGGCCAGACAGGTGGCCAAGCGTGAGCGGCTTGCCGCAGAGGTCGCCGAACTCACCGACGTGCTCGACAAACTCGCCGGGTTTCGGGCCGAACTCGACACCATCGACGCCGAATTGGCAACGCACAGCGTCGATGCGGAGGTCGCCGGGGCGGCGCAGGCATTGGCGGGCCGGATCGACGTGGCACGCGGGCGGTTGGAAGCCGCGTCGGCGACACTGCGCGTCGAGACGCTCGGTGCCCATCAGGTGAGCGTCGACGGCGAGTCCGTCGATGGTGCTGTCGATGTCGTCGCCGACGCCGATCGGGTGATCGAGGCGCCCGGGGTGGTTCGGGTGACGGTGCGGCGCAGCGTAGACACCACAGCCCTCGCCGAAGAGCTCGACCGGTTGCAGTGGTCGGCGCAAACCCTTTGTGATGCACACGGTTTGGCAGACCTGTCGGAGGCGGCGGTCAGGGCTGCGGCGCGTACGGACCTCACCCACGAGCGGGCGCTGATCTGTGAGCGGCGTGACAGCCTGCTCAAGTGGCGGACGTTCGCCGAGATCAGGGACTGGCGCGATGTGGTCCGCACCGAACTCGAAGGACTCCTCGCCGCCGAGGTGCGGGAGCACGAGTCGGTCGAACAACTCGCGGAGGCGGAGCAGGCTCAGGCCGACCTGGTCGAGCGGGCACATGCCGCAGCCGTCCGGCGCAAGTCGGAGGCGTCGGCGCTGGGGGAGCGGCAGGAGTCCGTGGCCGCCCGGCGCACCCGGGTGGGTGCACAGATCGACGAGTTGGACACCAGGCTGGCCGAACTGGTCTTCGCACTTCCCGACGAGGACGCCGAGGCTGCGGTGGAGCGGTCCCGGCAGGAGTTGCAGTCCGCCCGCGACGAGCAGAACCGGTTCGATGCCGAAGCAGCCGAACTCGATGCCGAGGGACTGGAACTGCGGCGCGAACAGATCTCCCGCGACATCGCCCACGGCACAGCCGAACTCGACGCTGTCGGGCACCTGATCACCGAACTGAGCACCAAACTGGAGATGTACCGCGGCGAGTCCCGCCTCGACGAGTTCGACGAGGCGCAGGCCGAGTGGGAGGACGCGTGCGCCGGTCTGCGACGGGTCACGCGGCGCGCCGAGGCGGCAAGACTCTTGCACGAGACCCTGACCCGTACACGCCTGGAGTCACGTGCCAAGTACGCCGACCCGTTCACCCGCCGCCTCGACAAACTCGGCGCCATCGTCTTCGGGGACACGGTGCGCTTCGACGTCGACGACGACCTCAACGTCGTCTCCCGTACCGTCGACGGCGTCACCGTTCCCCGCGACGCCCTTTCCGGCGGCGCCAAGGAGCAACTGGGCCTGCTCTCGCGCCTGGCCTGCGCCACCCTCGTCGACCAGGCCGATGGCGTGCCGGTCATCATCGACGACGCCCTCGGCTACAGCGACCCCGACCGCATCGTCGCCATGGCCTCGGTCCTCACCGAAGCCGCCCGCGACGCCCAGGTCATCGTCCTCACGTGTAGCCCCCACCGCTACGCCGACGTCCACAACGCCCACGTCGTCACCGTCTGAGCTACCTGCACGCAGCACTTGCACACGTGCCGCACAAAGGCGGAAGTACGTGCAAGATTTGAATGCAAGTGCCTGCTGACCATTGGGTTTGGGGAGTGAGGTGTCGGTGCGCTACTCTGACTCTCGCCCGATGAGCCCCCCTAGCTCAGGGGATAGAGCGTCTGCCTCCGGAGCAGAAGGTCGCAGGTTCGAATCCTGCGGGGGGCACAGTGACATCCTTGCCGGCCTCCGGCCGGTGTGCGCCTACTGTGTTTGAACAAGATCTACGCAGGCGCACCAAGCCAGATTCATTCGAACCCACGTCCTCCTGCGTGGGTTCGTTCGTTTGTCCGATGCCTGTCGCTGCTCGGACTACGCTGGTCGTAGGCCACTTCGGGAGTGAGGCCTCGCTATGTCCCTCAAAGATCCCCTGCACGAAGGCCAGCTTGAGCTCCTGCGCTGGATCGGAGACGGCTGTCCCGACGGACGTTGGAAGGGGCACAGCTACAAGACGTCGGCCACGGCGCTCGTCAGCCGGCGACTGATCGAGGTCTCGAAGAAGGGCGGCGTGTGGAGCGCCACGTTGCTTCAGGCCGGGACTTATTACCTCGAGCACGGCGACTATCCCGACGGGCACTGGGAGCGCAAGCGCCGCCGGTCAACCGGAACCGAGTCTGCTACCGACGGATCAATGAGGTCGCCACGGCCGAAGCCGAGACCTCGGCCACAGCCAAAGCCCGTAGCGCCGAAGGAACCGCCGCCGGACCTCGAACGTAGCCGTCAACTGGTCGTGGAGTTGGAAGAGGCAGGTGGCGTCTTGGAGCGTCGGACGGATGACCCGATGAGCTACTTCGATCTCGCGACGACCATCAATAGATATAAGGTCGCGCCGACTCCCCAGGAAGTGATCGTGTCTGGTGCCGGCGAGCGTGGCCATCTGCGGATCCGCCTCGTCGACGTAACGACGTGGCGCACCGAGACGCCGGCCGAGGTGGCAATGGAGGAGCGTGTCGGACGTTGGCATCCGGTCGTTGCTGATCTGCGATCCGATGGGCGACTCGACAACGTCAGCAAGGATCACCAGCGTCGAGTGATGATCCTGCTCCACTGCCTCGCAAAGGAGGCGGAATCGCGTGGACTTACTGTGGAGATGATCATGTCGCCTCCGAGATCTGGCTATTACGCGCAACGCGACACACCCAAAGGATTGCTCGAACTGAGAACGTCTGGTGGTTCTACTTATCGTGTCGGGATCAAGCAGTACTTGAACCGCACGAAGCATGTGCCGACGGCACAGGAACTCGCGGAATCGAAGCGCTCCGGCTGGCAGCGCTATCCGACGTACGACGATGAGCCTTCGGAACGCCTTGCGGTGCTCATCTACGAGGGTGAAAGCAACTACTCACCGAGGGAGTGGGGCGACACCAAGAGGCGGCTATGCGCGGAGGAGAAGCTGGGCGATATCCTCGCGGCGATCAGCAGGTCGGAGATGTCCGCAGCGCGGATGGCCGAAGAACTGCGACTCGCTGAGGAGGAGCGCACCAGGCGGATTGAACGCGAGAACGCGTGTGCTCGCGCGGCGTACGTCGAACACGCCACCGGGAAGCGTTTGAAGCAGGACTCGGCCAAGTGGGAGGAAGCGGACCGTCTGCGGAGGTACCTGGCGGCTATGCGGACCCGCGTCGCCGACATTGCCGACGACGAGCGTAGCGCGGCTGACGAGTGGATTGCGTGGTGTGAGCGCTACATCAACGAGACGGTCGACCCGCTCGGCGGTCCGATCCGACGGCCGGATGTCAACGAGCCGAGCCAACAAGACATCGCGGAGTTCCGCCGCCGACTGGGCTTCGACCGGCGCGGATGGTTCTGACGGGGCTGGCACGTAGCCCTGCTTGGTACCGGTAGTCCGTGTAGTTGGTACCGGTTTTCTGCCTAGTTGGTACTGGTGGGTGTTTGGTCGTGTTCTTCTGGCGGCGACGTCGGCAT
>NZ_CALLZT010000224.1:0-4792 GCF_937858515.1 uncultured Gordonia sp.
CGGTCACCCAGAGTTGGGCGGTTGCCCCGGGTCTGGTCGACGGCCCGACCGCAGAATTCAAAGTGAACAGCGAGGGCGGGCGGCACAGCTCCAGCTGACCGCGGAGCCGGAGCAACCGGATACAGGACCCCCATCAAAACGATGGGGGTCCTGTTGTCAGTAGCGGTTGCTCGCCGAATCGAACAGGTACACCTCGCCGATGTGGGTGGCCGTGGCGACCTGCCCCGCCGCCGACACCGCGACCCCGGTGGCGAAGCCCTTGGACCCCGGCATCGCGATCGTTCGCAGGGTCTTACCGTCGGCGGTGGAGACCTCCGTCAGTGACAGCGAGTCCTTGCCGGCGTCACGGACCACCGTCCACGCCGTGTTCCGCGCGGTGAGCGTAGACAGGCTGACGACGGCAAGATCGGTTCGCTGCCACACCTGTTCGGCGGCGCTGCCGGTGTCGCGGAGCAATGTCAGGGGAGCACCGACCGATCCGGTGGGGATGATCAGACCTCCCGGGGACACTGCGAGCGTCGCGAATCCGTGCTCACCGAGATTGTGTGTCCACACGGTCTTGCCGGTTGTGGTGTCGACGGCCAGCAGGGTGCCCGGCTTGGAGACGGCGTAGACGCGGCTTCCGTCGGCCGACAGCGTGGGCGGGCCGATCATGCCGCCGGGGATCGCTGCCGACCACACCTGGTGGATCGAACGCTCCCGGTCCTGCATTCGGTAGTCCAGCGCGATCAGTTTCGACGCGCTCTCACCGGCAGGCCAGAAGTTGAGATAGGCCCGCTGGCGGCCCGCATCCACCGCGGGCGGCGAGGGGACCGGGCACTGCGGGCCATCGGTGATGCAGTCGCCGTAACCGAAACCGGGATCGTCGAGGTTGACGTCCTCACGCAACCGCAGCTCCGGCGCCACCAGATCACCGGTCTGCGAATTGAGCAACAACACCTGCCCTTGCGTGGTGGCCACCAGCACGACGCCGCGATCGGCGAATCTGGCCGAACGGGGAACCCCGATCGTCGGCACCCGCCAGCGGATGGCCCCACCCGCGTTGAACGCGATGAACAGGCCCTTCTCCCCGATGTACGGCTGGTCGTACTGATCCACCAGCAGCGTGTTGGTGGCGGCACCGTCCTGCAGCCGCTTGCAATAGTTCTTGCGTCCCTGCCGCGGGTCGAACACGAACATGTTGCAGCCGTTGGTCGTTGTCGCGGTGACCCCGATATTGCCGTTGCCCGATATCGACAACGGGGCGGTAACGGGTCCACCGGTGGGCCGCGACCAGCGCAACTCGAGATCGTCGGAGATCTGGGGGCCGGCGAAGTTGGAGTTGAACGAATTGCCGCCGAAGCTCGACCAGCCCCACGCCGACACCGATCGGACATCGGTGTGTCCGTCGGAGCAGGCCGACACCACCAGCGTGAGCGCTGCCGTCAACAGTGCGAACCCGGTTCCGATCCGCCGCCGGCGTTCGGTATCACCCGTCGCTGCGCTCGCCCCGGCTCGTGCAGCCATCCCGCTCCCATCGCATTCGTACTCGGAAACCCGGGTGCGCCGCGCACCCAACCTCCAGAGCCTATCGTGTGCGATTTCGCACTCCGTTACTGTTTGTCCTCATGACCACCATGTGGAATGCGTCCTACCGGTCCCGCTGGAAGGCCGGCCGCCGCCGCGACCCGGCACAAGCCCGGTTCCTGACCGTCGACTCACTGCGCTGGGTGCTGCGCAACAAGGCCTACACACCCTGGTACCTGGTGCGCTACTACCGGCTGGCCAAGTTCCGGATGGCCAATCCGCACGTCGTGCTGCGCGGCATGGTGTTCCTCGGCAAAGACGTCGAGATCCACGCGACACCCGAGATGTCACGGATGGAGATCGGCCGCTGGGTGCACATCGGCGACGGCAACTCGATCCGCTGCCACGAGGGCAACCTGCGCATCGGCGACAAAGCGGTGTTCGGCTGCAACAACGTCGTCAACGCCTACCTCGACATCGAGTTCGGGGGGTCGTCGCTGGTCGCCGACTGGTGCTACATCTGCGACTTCGACCACGTCACCGACGACATCAACACCCCGATCAAGGACCAGGGCATCGTCAAGAGCCCCGTGCGCATCGGCCCCGACACCTGGGTGGCCACCAAGGTGACGGTCCTGCGTAACACCATCGTCGGCCGCGGCTGCGTCCTCGGTGCACACGCCGTCGTCAGGGGCGTAATCCCCGACTACGCGATCGCCGTCGGCTCCCCGGCCAAGGTCGTCAAGAACCGCAAGGATGCCTGGGACGCGAACGCCGCCCAGCGCGCCGAACTCGAACGTGCCCTCGCCGACATCGAACGCAAGAAGGCCGCCGCCGAGGGGAAGGAAGCGGCGGAAGGTTAGCTGGCCTGTTTGTCCACAGGAGTCACGAGTGTGCGTGCACAGTCGTGGCACACACGTATGGTTGAAGGCACGTCATGCCGATGGCAGGGGAGCAGGTCTTATGGGTTTGGAATCTGAAATTGTCGAGCGGTCGAAGGAAATTCACGCCGATGGATATCCGATGTCGATCGGAGAGTTGCTTTCGCTCTACCGGGACGGTGACTTGGATATCCACCCTGAGTTTCAGCGGGTGTATCGCTGGGGTCTGAACCAGAAGTCTGCGCTCATCGAGTCCATCCTGTTGAACATCCCGGTCCCATCGGTTTTCGTGTCTCAGCGCGAGGACGGAGTCTGGGACGTCATCGACGGGGTTCAGCGCTTATCCACGATTATGGAGTTTGTCGGCGAGTACAGGGACGAAGATGGACAGAGATACGAAGGTCTGACTCTTCAGGGTACCGATTATCTGCCTTCTCTTGAAGGTGTTCGATGGGAATCGGAAGAATCGGGATTTTCCAAGGCACTTCAACGTGACTTTAAGCGATCGAAAATTGAAGTAAGAATCATTCGGAAGACTTCGGATCCGAACGCAAAGTATGATCTGTTTGAGAGGCTGAATTCCGGGACGGATCTGAGTCCTCAGGAGGCAAGGAATTGTCTGCTCATCATGCTCAACCGAGATATGTTCAACTTGGTTTCCAGTCTTGTTGGTGACCGTTCGTTCCAAGCTGTCACCAATATTTCGGCGCGCAAGGAGAGCGAGTCTTTCCGCAACGAGCTCGTTCTGCGGTTCTATGCGCAGGCGGCGTATGATGGTCCGAAGGAGGATCTCAAAGTCGACTTTGGCCAGTTCTTGACGCATTGGATGCGCGCCACCGCGACTGTGGGACCACTACCCGACGCGGGAATATTTCGAGAAGTGTTCGATCTGCTCCTGCGGGCAGACGGTGAGGACGTCTTTCGACGTCTCACCGAAGACGGGCGACGCACCGGACCGTTCTCGAATGCGGCTTTCGAGTTTATTGCCACCGGCGTGCAATACAACCTCCGCGAATGGCGCGGTGACCACGAGGCTTTGCAGAAACGAATACATCAGGTATGGAACGATCCGAGTTTCGCAAACCACGTCGGCGGAGGGGTGAGTGCGCGGACCCGTTTTCCGCGCATGGTGCACCACTCGCGGGAGTTCTTTTCGCGGAAGCCGGGTTAGCCGGTGGCGATCCAGACCTACGACGATCTCACTGACCGAATTGACAACGACTTCTCTTGGCGAATTGTTGAGCTCAATGCAATCAGGGGGGAACTTGAGAAGCACGACCGCACCCCCGATACACCGCTCGCGCGGGCCCTCAGAAGATCTGGCGCAGCCATTCTGTATGTGCACTGGGAAGGGTACTGCAAGAACGTCTTGTCGGCGTACTTCGATTATCTACTGGCACGACGAATACCGGTTCGGAAGGCGTCTGATGGGTTGGCGATGTTGATGCTGGAAAAACTGTCCCGAAGCATCTCTGACCCGAATTCTCCAGCGGCCAGAGACCTCCTTTCGCTGGTCCGGGGAGATGCGGAACCGCGGATTTCGCGTGTCCGAACGGACGATGTCGTGAATACGCAATCGAATCTGCGTTCTCGTGTGATCGAAGATATCCTTCGCAAGCTGGATCTCGATATTCCTCTCGTCAGCACCAAAGGGCATCTCATTGATAAGTCGTTGTGCGACCCGCGCAACGCGATCGCTCACGGCAAAGAGCATACGTGTCCCGATGTGGGTGAGTATCAACGCGTAATGGACGAGATCGTGGTTTTGATGCGCGAAGTCTCGTCGGCGATTACGTGGAGTGCGGGTCAGGCAGCCTACCTGCGTGGTTGACCACGGCGGTGGTCGACGGGTGCCGGCAGGTCGTCCCAGTCGGTGTCAGGTTCGCCGACCATTCGGAGCAAACAGCAAGGTAGTTGTTGGTGATGTTTACGGCCCGTAGGTCCATTTCCCTTGGACGCACATCACAGCCTTGCCGCGCGGCGTCCGCGCCACCGGGTACTTGCCGGTGCAACGTTGCCCCAATTTACGAACGACCGGATCGACCTTGGCGGTCGCGACCCACTTGTAGCCGCCGCCCGATCCCATGTAGACGCAGACCGTCCAGTGCCCGTTCTCGGTTCGTTGAATATTGCTCACTTCACTTTTCGTGCAGTAGTTGCCGATGCGGGGCTTGCTCGCGTGGGCTTCGGCGGCGACGCCTGTCAGCCCGCCGACGGCGATGGTCCCGGCGATGAGTATTGCTCTGATTCTCATGTGCGGGAGCGTATCGGGTAGGTCTGACAAGACGAGCGCGGCGCGCAGGGCTCATTCAGCGACACTGTAGTTGCCCAAGGTTATCGGCCTGGTCGACCTAGTACTACAGCCGTAGATCGGGAGTGGTGACGATCACGCGTGTGTTTACGCT
>NZ_CALLZT010000225.1:0-12308 GCF_937858515.1 uncultured Gordonia sp.
ATCCGGGACGGACGGTCGTTCGTGACGCGCCGGGTCACCGGTATCCAGGACGGTGAGGCCATCTTCAGCATGTCGGTGTCGTTCCACGTGCAGGACGACGAGGGCCTCGAGCATCAGGACCTGATGCCGCCGGCGCCGCAACCCACCGAACTGCTCGATCGGCACGACGACGCGACCGCCGAGGACAAGGCCGTCTACCGGGAATGGGACAACTTCGACATCCGGATCGTGCCGCGCGAGAAGATGGTCACCAACGACTATCTCGCCGCGCAGCAGCGTGTCTGGTTCCGGTACCGCCATCCGTTGCCGGACGATCAGGTCTTCCACGTCGCAACCTTGGCGTATATGAGCGATATGACGCTGCTCGGCTCTTCGCGGGTGCCGCATCGCGGTGTGCAGGCACAGGGCGCCTCGCTCGATCACGCGATGTGGTTCCTGCGGCCGTTCCGCACCGACGAGTGGCTGCTCTACGACCAGACGTCGCCGTCGGCCGCGGGGGGCCGCGCACTGACGCAGGGGCGGATCTTCGACCTCAAGGGCCGTATGGTGGCTGCGGTCACCCAAGAGGGACTGGCCCGCGTCGGACGCGTCTTGCCGAAGGATCAGTACGCACGGCAGGACAAGTGACCGCCCCCGGCAGCACCGGTCCGCACGTCAGCAGCCCCGACTCCAGGCCACTTGTCGGTGTCCTGGCGTTGCAGGGTGATGTCCGTGAGCATCTGGCGGCCCTGGAAGTGTCGGGTGCACGCGCCGTGACCGTGCGTCGGGCCGCTGAACTCGATGCCGTCGACGGTCTGGTCATCCCCGGCGGCGAGTCGACCACGATGAGTCACCTGCTGACCGTCCTCGACCTGTTCGAGCCACTGGCAGCGCGGCTGGCGGCCGGGCTTCCCGCCTACGGGTCGTGCGCCGGGATGATCATGCTCGCGAGCACCATCCTCGACACCAGACCCGATGCCAAGCACCTGGACGCACTTGATATCACGGTGCGCCGCAACGCTTTCGGACGCCAGGTCGAATCCTTCGAGACCGATCTGGACATCGCGGGGATCACCGACGGTCCCGATGCCGCTCCGATGCGGGCCGTGTTCATCCGGGCACCGTGGGTCGAGTCGGTGTCGCCGCATGTGCAGGTGCTCGCGCGGGTTCCGGACGGGCCCGCTCAGGGCCGGATCGTCGCCGTGCGGCAAGGCGCGGTACTGGCCACCTCCTTCCACCCCGAGGTGACCGGGGACCGCCGGGTACACGCGTATTTCGTAGACATGGTTCGGGAGGTGTCCGGCGGCAATCGTGGCGTCGGTAATATCGACACCTGATCGAACGCCGACCCATGGGGCATGGCATCACGTGGGCGCAGCAGGCGTCCGTGCGGGCCTGCCAGGGGCACCGACGCAACGGGAACGACGACACCGGGAGAACTATGAGCGGCCATTCCAAATGGGCCACCACCAAGCACAAGAAGGCGGTCATCGACGCCAAACGCGGCAAGATGTTCGCCAAGCTCATCAAGAACATCGAGGTGGCGGCCCGCACCGGTGGTGGCGACCCGGCAGGCAACCCGACGCTCTACGACGCCATTCAGAAGGCCAAGAAGTCGTCGGTCCCCAACGACAACATCGAACGCGCCCGTAAACGCGGCGGTGGTGAAGAGGCCGGCGGCGCCGACTGGCAGACCATCATGTACGAGGGTTACGGACCCAACGGGGTGGCGATCCTCATCGAGTGCCTGACCGACAACCGCAACCGCGCCGCCGGTGAGGTTCGTACGGCGATGACCCGCAACGGCGGCAACATGGCAGACCCGGGTTCGGTGGCGTACCTGTTCACCCGCAAGGGAGTGGTGACGCTGGAGAAGGGCGGCCAGAGCGAAGACGATGTGCTGATGGCCGTCCTCGACGCCGGTGCCGAGGAGGTCACCGACCTCGGCGAGACGTTCGAGGTCGTCAGTGAGCCCACCGACCTGATCGCGGTGCGCTCGGCGTTGCAGGCTGCGGGCATCGACTACGACTCCGCCGAGGCGAGCTTCCGTGCCTCGGTGGAGGTGGCGGTCGACGCCGACGGCGCGCGCAAGGTGTTCAAACTGATCGACGCGCTCGAAGACTCCGACGACGTGCAGAACGTGTACAGCAATGTCGACATCAGTGACGAGGTGCTCGCCGAACTCGAGAACGACTGAGCCTCATACCCACCAAAGGCGCCGCCTACGGGCGGCGCCTTTGGTGTCCGGGTAGTGCCCGGCCCGGAGTGTGGAGTGTTGTTGTGGAGCGGTGTCCGACCGACCCGATACGATGTCGAACAGTTGTTCTCTATGTCGGGAGGTGTGCGGGTGCGGGTGATGGGTGTGGATCCCGGCTTGACCAGGTGCGGTATCGCGTTGGTCGAATCCGGTAAAGGACGTTCGGTCACCGCCCTCGACGTCGACGTTGTCCGCACGCCCACCGATATGGACCTCGCGCAGCGGTTGCTGGCCGTGTACACCGCCGCGTGCCACTGGCTCGACGTCCATCAGCCCGACGTCGTCGCCATCGAGCGGGTGTTCGCCCAGAACCAGGTATCGACGGCGATGGGTACCGCCCAGGCCGGGGGAGTGATCGCCCTCGCCGCCGGCCAGCGCGACATTCCGGTGCGATTCCACACCCCGTCCGAGGTCAAGGCCGCGGTCACCGGCAGCGGCCGGGCAGACAAGGCCCAGGTCACCACCATGGTGACCCGGATTCTCGGCATGCAGACCAAACCCAGACCCGCCGACGCCGCCGACGCGCTCGCGCTGGCCATCTGCCACTGCTGGCGCGGCCCGATGGCCGAACGGATGGAGGAGGCCAAACACCGCGCCGACGTCCTCGCCGCCCGGCACCGCGCCCGCCTCGCCCAGGCCGCCGGAAGTACTCAGGCCGCAGGAAGTGCCCGATGATCGCGTCCGTCCGGGGCCCGGTGATCGACGTCGCGCTCGACCACGTCGTCATTGACTGCGCCGGCGTCGGATACCGCGTCCTGGTCACACCGCCGACGCTGGCCACGGTACGTCGCGGTGTCGAGACCACCTTGCTCACCACGATGATCGTGCGCGAGGACTCGATGACCCTGTACGGGTTCGTCGACCCGGACGCACGCTCGCTGTTCGGGCTGTTGCAGACGGTGACCGGGGTGGGACCGAGACTGGCGATGGCCACCCTGGCCGTCCTCGAACCGGACGCACTGCGGCGGGCGCTGGCCGATTCGGACACCAAAGCACTCATGTCGGTGCCGGGGATCGGTAAGCGGGTCGCCGAACGGCTCGTCGTCGAACTGCGTGACAAGGTCGACCTTCCGGTCGGCGCAGTAGGACAGGGCACCGATTCCGCGGGCGGACCATTGCGCGGACAGGTGACCGAGGCGCTGGTCGGTCTGGGTTTCACCGTGGCCGCCGCCGACAAGGCCGTGCAGTCCGTGCTCGCCGACAACCCCGGCGCCGACGCGTCCACCGCGCTACGCGCCGCGCTCAGCTGCCTCGGCAAGACATCATGACGGGCGTCGGGAGGCCGTGATGGACGAGCACGACGACGCGCCGGGACAGTTCTCGGAGATCGATGCGTCCCCGATACCCGGAGACAAGGATTTCGACGCAGGCCTGCGGCCACGGTCGCTGGCCGACTTCATCGGCCAGCCGAAGGTGTGTGAACAGCTGGAGCTGGTGTTGCAGGGTGCCAAGGGCCGCGGCAGTACTCCCGACCACATCCTGCTGTCGGGCCCGCCCGGCCTCGGCAAGACCTCCTTGGCAATGATCATCGCCTCGGAGATGGGAGCGGCGATCCGCGTCACATCGGGACCCGCACTCGAACGTGCCGGCGACCTGGCGGCGATGCTGTCCAACCTGGTCGAGGGCGATGTGCTGTTCATCGACGAGATCCACCGCATCGCCCGGCCGGCCGAGGAGATGCTGTATCTGGCGATGGAGGACTTCCGCGTCGACGTGGTGGTCGGCAAAGGGCCCGGTGCCACATCGATTCCGCTCGATGTCGCGCCGTTCACTCTGGTCGGCGCCACCACCCGGTCCGGTGCGCTGACCGGGCCGCTGCGCGACCGCTTCGGTTTCACCGCGCACATGGAGTTCTACGAGACCGATGAGCTGGTCCGGGTACTGCGCCGGTCGGCGGGCATCCTCGGCATCGTGATGCGACCCGACGCGGCCACCGAGATCGCCCGACGCTCCCGCGGCACGCCCCGGATCGCCAACCGGCTGCTGCGGCGGGTCCGCGACTACGCAGAGGTCCGCGGCGACGGCAAGGTCACCGTCGCCGTCGCTCGTGCGGCGCTGGCCGTGTACGACGTCGACGATCTCGGCTTCGACCGGCTCGATCGCGCCGTGCTGGGCGCGCTGATCCGCGGTTTCGGTGGGGGACCGGTCGGTGTGTCCACGCTCGCGGTGGCGGTCGGTGAGGAGCCGGCCACCGTCGAAGAGGTGTGTGAACCGTTCCTGGTGCGGGCGGGGATGATCGCCCGCACGCCGCGCGGACGGGTGGCCACCGCCGCGGCGTGGCAGCATCTGGGACTGACACCCCCGGCGGGCGCCCTGAACGCGACCTTCGCGGTCCGGGCCCGCGACGACGCCACCGGGTCCCTGTTCGACGAGCTCTGATCGTGCTGTGCCGGGCGGCATCGGCCCCGGGCGCGCGGGCGTGGAATCGGGGCCCGTACGGGTCATGGCACACTAGGGGGAGAGGTCGGGCCGCTTCCCGCGTGGATGAACGCGGCCCGAATCACCTGACGACACGACACCTCAAGGATCGAAGCGCACACCATGGAGCTACTTTTCCCCCTGATGCTGGCCCTCATGGCCGGCTTCATGTTCATCAGCATCCGCAAGCAGAAGAAGCGGATGCAGGAAATGCAGGAGATGCAGAACGACGTGTCGGTGGGCACGCGTCTACAGCTGACATCGGGCTTGTTCGGTACCGTCGTCGACGCCGACAACAGCGACTACATCGACGTGGAGATCGCGACCGGAGTGGTCACCCGCTGGAACCGGCTGGCGATCATGCGCGTTGTGCAGACCGAGGACGCCGCCGAAACCTACCCGGGTGCGGTATCGACCTCCTACCTCGACGATCTCGATGACGACGACGATGACGATGACGATTTCGTCACCGACGACTACCTTGACGAGGACGACGCACCGGCAGACACCGACATCGCCGGAAAGCGTCCCGATCTGGAGAAGTGACCCGTCTGGCGGACGTTCGATCTCCCGCCCGAACCGGCTGGCCCCGACACCAGCTACTGAAGACAAGCCCAGGAAGAACCCGCCCACCGGCCGTCGACCGACGGTCGGTCTCGTGCGGTCCGATTGACACCGCCCGCGGTCGAAGGAGACCTGAACAGCAGTGAGCACACCTCGCCGTACGGCCAAGCGGCCGGGACCTCGCAACGAGGTTTCGCCGTGGAAACCGTTGACCGCCTTTCTCGTCCTCCTCGCCGTCGTGTACGGGCTGGTGTTCTTCACCGGCGGCGGATCGGCGGAGCCGAAACTGGGCATCGACCTGCAGGGCGGCACCCGGGTCACGCTGACCGCCCGCACCCCGGACGGTAAGACTCCGTCGAAAGATCAGCTCGACCAGGCCAAACAGATCATTGAAAAGCGCGTCAACGGGCTCGGCGTCGCCGGTTCCGAAGTGGTCGTCAACGGCAACAACCTGGTGATCACCGTCCCCGGCAACGACGGAAAGCAAGCCCGCACGCTGGGACAGACCGCCCGGCTGTACGTGCGGCCGGTCACCACGGTGCAGGCCGCAGTCCCCCAGAAAACGGATGAGAAGGACACCAAGGACGGCGACGACGGCAAGACCCCGGCGCAGGGCACCGAGGCCGAGCGCAAAGCCGCCCAGGCCGCGATCGAGGAGCAGCGCAAGCTGCGGCAGGCCCCGGCGAACGCCGACCAGAAGCGGATCGCGGAACTGACCGCACAAATGGCCAAGATGGACTGCTCACCCGAGTTCAACGACCCGCTGCGCGGCAACGACCTGCCCGACCAGTACCTGGTGGCCTGTTCGCAGGACGGCACCCAGGTATACCTGATGGAACCGCAGATCATCGACGGCCGTGACATCGCGAGCGCCTCCGCGGGCACCAACGACCGCGGCGAATGGGTCGTTATGGTCGAGTTCAAGGGCAAGGCCCGCAATTTCTGGCCCGAGTACACCGGCAAGAACATCGGCAAGCAGACCGCGTTCACCCTCGACACCGAGGTCGTGTCGGCGCCCAGCATCAACGGTGCCATCACCACCCGTCAGACCGAGATCACCGGATCGTTCAACCAGAGTTCGTCCAAGGACCTGGCCAACGTCCTCAAGTACGGTTCGCTGCCGCTGTCTTTCGAGGCCTCCGACGCCGAGACCGTGTCGGCGACCCTCGGCAAGGAGTCGCTGCGGGCGGGCCTGATCGCCGGCGCGGTCGGCCTGATCGCGTGCCTGCTGTACGCGCTGGCGTACTACCGGATGCTCGGCGTGCTCACCTTCCTGTCACTGGTCCTGGCCGGTCTGCAGGTGTACGGCATCATCGTGCTGCTGGGCCGGTGGATCGGGTTCACCCTCGACCTGGCCGGTATCGCCGGCCTCATCATCGGTATCGGTATGACCGCCGACTCGTTCGTCGTCTACTTCGAACGCATCAAGGACGAGATACGCGAGGGCAGAACGTTCAGATCGGCGGTCCCGCGCGGCTGGGTCAGCGCGCGACGCACCATCTGGACCGGCAACATGGTCAGCCTCATCGCCGCCGTCGTCATCTACATCCTGGCCGTCGGCGAGGTTCGCGGTTTCGCGTTCACCTTGGGCCTGACCACCGTGCTCGACGTCGTCGTGGTGTTCCTGGTGACCCACCCGCTGGTGGTGCTCGCCACCAGGTCGCCGTTCCTGTCGCAGCCCAAGGTCAACGGCCTTGGCGCGGTCAGTGAGGTCGCCGCGCAGCGCAAGGCTGCGGCACGGGCACAAGCAGCGGTTAAAGCGGCCGAGGCCGGGGAAGGAGCGGTCCGGTGACCACTCCCAACAACATCAGTGACAGCGCCGATCCGTCGACTTCCGACGAGAGTGCCCTGGAAGGAGCCGCCGGCGCGACCGAGGCCGACTTCGTCGCCGACAAGAATCGGTCGTTCTTCTCGCGCCTGTACACCGGTACCGGCGCCTTCGACATCATCGCCAAACGGCGCACGTGGTACATCGTCACGCTGATCATGATCGCCGTCTGCGGTCTGTCGATCCTTGTGCGCGGTTTCACCTTCGGTATCGATTTCGAGGGCGGCACCCAGATTGCGGTCCCGGCCTCCGCCGAGGTCACCCGCGACGCCGTCGAAACCGTGTACTCGGACACCTTCGGCAAAGAACCGGACAGCGTGCAGTCCGCGGGCAGCGGTTCCAGCGCCACCATCCAGCTCCGGTCCGAGCACCTGGACCAGGACCAGACCGTCCGGATCACCACCGCACTTGCCGACAGGTTCAGCTCGTCCATCACCGCCGACGACGTCTCCTCGTCGGATGTGAGCTCCACCTGGGGTGGGGAGATCACCAAGAAGATGCTGATCGCGCTCGTCGTGTTCCTGGTGATCGTGTTCGTGTACATCGCGGTCCGCTTCGATCGGGAGATGTCGATCGCGGCGATGGCGTCGCTGTTCCTGGACATGGTGTTCACCGCCGGTATCTATTCGATCGTCGGCTGGGAGGTCACGCCGGCGACGGTGATCGGCTTGCTGACCATCCTCGGCTTCTCCATCTACGACACGGTGGTGGTGTTCGACAAGGTCGCCGAGAATACTCGCGGCTTCCTGCGCACCACGCGACGCACATATGCCGAACAGACCAACCTGGCCGTCAACCAGACCCTGATGCGCTCGATCAACACCACCGTCATCTCGGTGCTGCCGATCATCGCGCTGATGATCATCGCCGTGTGGCTGCTGGGCGTGGGTACCCTCAAGGACCTGGCGCTGATCCAGTTCGTCGGCGTGCTCGTCGGCACCTATTCGTCGATCTTCCTGGCCGCGCCGCTGCTGGTGACGCTCAAGGAGATGCGCTCGGACGTCAAGGCACACACCGGCAAGGTGCTGGCCCGCCGTGCCCGCATCGAGGCCGGTGAACCGGAGCTCGCCGAACGTCGCACGAGCGCCGGGCGGGCGGGTCGGCGGGCGCAGTCCGACGACCGCGACACGGCCGTACCGGCCGGGAAGCGCAGGAGCCGGGGTCAGAACCGATAACGTCGCCGGTATGACAGCAAGACCCGGACGGACCGTCGTGCGTCTGCTCGCCCTGGTGCTCGGCCTCGTCACCGGTGCCGGAGTGGTGACCGCCTGCTCGGGCGAGAGCCGGCCACCCACCATCGACTATGTCGTTGATGCGGGCCTGACCACCTACAACGCCAACACCGTCACCGGGAACTCCGATGGTGCGCTGATGGCCGTGACACGGGTGCTGCCCGGGTTCAGTCTGCTCGGCAACAACGGTCAGGTGATGCCTGACCGCGACGTGGGTACGGTCACCGCCATCTCGCAGGCACCGCTCACCCTCCGGTACGTCTTCTCGCCGCAGGCGGTGTTCTCCGACGGCACCCCCATGGACTGTGACGACCTGCTGCTGGCATGGGCTGCGATGAGCGGGCGCTTCCCCGGTTTCACACCGGCGACCACTGCCGGGTACCGCGACGTCCGGAACGTCGACTGCCGGGCCGGCGCCAAGACCGCCACCGTCGTTTTCGCGGCGGGCCGCGTCTACCGGGACTGGTTGTCGCTGTTCGGTGCCGGGACCCTGCTGCCGGCGCACGTCGTCGCACGCAAGGCCGGGGTCGCCGATGTCGTCGCCGCCATCCGCGGCGGCAATCCCGCCAGGATCGGCAAACTCGCCAAGGCCTGGAACACGGGGTTCACGTTCCCCAACGGTGAACTGGAGCCGGCCGACTTTCCGGCGTCGGGCCCGTTCCGGATCTCGGCCGCCGACGCCGCCGAAGGTCTGGTCCTGGTCCCCAACGACAAATGGTGGGGCGATGCCCCGGCCGCCACGCGCATCGCCATCCGGGGGGCACGCCACGATCTGGCGGCGTTGACCTCAGGAGACTTCGATGTCGCCGATGTCGCGGACGGCATCGTCGACGGTGAGATCTCCAACTCGGCCACGAGCAAGGCCCCGGCTTCCGCTGGGCCTGTGGCCACGACGTCGTTGTCGATCGACGAGCTGGTGCTGTCCCAGCGTGGGGTGTTCCCCGATGTCCGGGTACGTCAGGCCTTCGCGCTGTGCGTGCCCCGGCCCGCCATAGCCACACAATTCGGTGCGGGTTCGCCGGTGTGGAATCTGCGCACCCAGGTGCCGGGCGACAGTTTGGCCGCACAGCTCAACGGTCAGGTCGGCCTGCGTTACGCACGCCCGGACATCATCGGTGCCCGCGAACTGCTCGGTCAGGCCGCGGCCTCGGGTGCGCAGGGCGTCAGCTCGAGCGCCGGCACCGGCTTCCGGGCGAAGGTCCGGATCGGTTACCGCACGCCCCACGCCCGCGACCAGGCGCTGGTCGCCGCGATCACCGGATCGTGCCGCAAGGCGGGGATCGAGGTGACCGACGTAGGCTCCGACGACCTCGCGCCGACCGCTTTGGGTAAACGGGCCGACGCGTTGCTGATCAGCAGCGGCTCCGGATTTGCCGCGACCGGCGCGACCAGCCCGATCCGGGACTCATACCGGCTACGTGCCGGAGACCCGTTGAACCTCGCCGGCGCCGACGACCCCCAGGTGTCGCAGGCGGTCGACACGCTGAGCGTGGTGACCTCCGCCACCGGTCAGCTCGATGCCGTCCGCACCATCGAGACCGGCGCCTGGTCGTCGATGATGTCGATCCCGCTGGTCGTCACGCCCCGGGTGTACCGCTCCGGTGGCCGGGTCGCCCACGTGGTTCCCGGCCACGGCCGCAACGGGACCGGCTGGAACATGGATCGCTGGTCCCTCACCGAATGAGCCGCTCGGCCGACGTACCGGATGCTGCCGGTCTTGCTACAGTTCGCCCGTGACCCCCTCGGATGACCGGCCGGCCGGCAGCACAGCGCATCACACACTCGATGAGGCGCGTGCGGCCATCGCGGCCCACACCCGGCTCGTCGCGGACTTCCCCGGCCCGGGTGTCCAGTTCAAGGATCTGACGCCTGTCCTCGCCGAATCGCGCGCCTTCGCCTCGATCATCACCGCCCTGGCACATGGCTGCCCCGATATCGACCTCGTCGGCGGCATCGATGCCCGTGGATTCCTGCTTGGCGGTGCCGTCGCCCGTGAACTGGGTGTCGGTGTGCTGGCGGTCCGCAAGCAGGGCAAACTGCCGCCGCCCGTCCACACCGTCACCTACGACCTCGAATACGGTAGCGCGGCGCTGGAGATCCCCGCCGACGGCCTCGACCTGACAGGACGGCGGGTGCTGCTCATCGACGACGTCCTGGCCACCGGTGGCACCGCGGTCGCCGCGGCCACACTCATGCGTACCGCCGGCGCGCATGTGGTGCGGGTGTCGGTGATCATGGAGCTGACGGCGCTGGGCGGCAGGGCCACGATCGCCCGGGGCATCGGCTCCGACGTCGAGGTGCATGCTCTGGTCGCGGACTAGACTTTGACGACCGGCCGGGACACTGCGAGCCGGCGATCTACAGCCTTTCAGAGAGGACGCGATGGCAGACGACACAGACACCGTGGCGGCGCCGGCCGACGCGGCCGATCCTTCGGCACCGGAGGTACCACCTGAGCGGACCGAGACTGTGGTGCGTGAGGAGCCTGTACCATCGTCGGCCTCGCGCCGCGTGCGGGCACGTCTGGCACGCAGGATGACCGCGACCCGTAGCCAGGTGCGTCCGGTCCTGGAACCGCTGGTGACTCTGCACCGCGACATCTATCCCAAGGCCGATATCGCGAAACTGCAACGCGCCTACGATGTCGCCGACGAACGTCACGCCGGTCAGACCCGCAAATCGGGTGACCCCTACATCACCCATCCGCTCGCGGTGGCCACCATCCTCGCCGACCTCGGCATGGACACCACCACCCTGATAGCCGCCCTGCTGCACGACACCGTCGAGGACACCGGCTATTCGCTCGAACAACTCGAATCCGAGTTCGGCACCGAGGTCGCGCACCTGGTCGACGGTGTCACCAAACTCGACAAGGTGGCCCTCGGCAGTGCCGCCGAGGCCGAGACCATCCGCAAGATGATCATCGCGATGGCCCGCGATCCGCGCGTGTTGGTCATCAAGGTCGCCGACCGGTTGCACAACATGCGCACGATGCGGTTCCTGCCGCCGGAGAAGCAGGCCCGCAAGGCCCGTGAAACGCTGGAAGTCATTGCTCCGCTGGCACATCGGCTCGGAATGGCCACGGTCAAGTGGGAATTGGAAGACCTCTCGTTCGCCATCCTGCACCCCAAGAAGTACGAGGAGATCGTGCGTCTGGTGGCCGATCGGGCACCCTCGCGCGACACCTATCTGGCGCGGGTACGTGCCGACATCACCAACGCGCTGGCCGCCACCCGCATCACCGCGGTCGTCGAGGGAAGGCCCAAGCACTACTGGTCGATCTATCAGAAGATGATCGTCAAGGGCCGCGACTTCGACGACATCCACGATCTGGTGGGTGTGCGGATCCTGTGCGATGAGGTCCGCGACTGCTACGCGGCGGTCGGTGTGGTGCATTCGCTGTGGCAGCCGATGGCCGGGCGGTTCAAGGACTACATCGCGGAGCCACGCTACGGGGTGTATCAGTCCCTGCACACCACCGTCATCGGTCCCGAGGGCAAACCCCTCGAAGTGCAGATCCGCACGCAGGAGATGCACCGCACCGCCGAGTTCGGTATCGCCGCGCACTGGCGATACAAGGAGAGCGGATACAAGTCCAAGGGCGGCAGCAAGCGGTCCGACATCGCCGAGGTCGACGACATGGCGTGGATGCGCCAACTGCTCGACTGGCAACGGGAGGCCGCGGACCCGGGGGAGTTCCTCGAATCGTTGCGGTTCGACCTCGCGTCGCGGGAGATCTTCGTCTTCACTCCGAAGGGTGATGTGATCACCCTGCCGGCGGGATCCACACCGGTCGACTTCGCGTACGCCGTCCACACCGAGGTCGGCCACCGCTGCATCGGCGCAAGGGTCAACGGCCGCCTCGTCGCGCTTGAACGGACCCTGGAGAACGGTGAGGTGGTGGAGGTGTTCACCTCCAAAGCACCCAACGCCGGACCGAGCCGCGACTGGCAGAGCTTCGTCGTGTCCCCACGAGCCAAGGCCAAGATCCGGCAGTGGTTCGCCAAGGAACGCCGCGAGGAAGCGCTCG
>NZ_CALLZT010000226.1:0-1790 GCF_937858515.1 uncultured Gordonia sp.
CTCGCGCCGGTGGTGCGCACCCGCAAGGGCGAGTTCGTCGACCTGTTCGCCGAACTGCAGACACAGGGTTTCTCACGTGCCCGCGTCGACGGGGTGGTGCATCAGCTCACCAGCCCGCCGACGCTCAAGAAGCAGGAGAAGCACGACATCGAGGTGGTCGTGGATCGTCTCGTGGTCAAGGCGTCGGCGAAACAGCGGCTCACGGACTCGGTGGAGACGGCGCTGCGCCTGGCCGACGGCATCGTCGTGCTCGACTTCGTCGACCGCGAGGAGGACGACCCGGACCGCGAACGCCGCTTCTCCGAACGCATGGCCTGCCCCAACGGGCATCCCATCGCCATCGACGACCTCGAACCGCGGTCGTTCTCCTTCAACTCGCCCTACGGTGCGTGCCCGGACTGCGACGGGCTCGGAGTGCGCAAGGAGATCGACGAGGACCTGGTGGTACCCGACCCGGAGCTGTCCCTGACCGAGGGAGCCATCGCACCATGGTCGAGCGGCCACAACGCCGACTACTTCCTGCGCTTGATGTCCGGGCTCGCCGACGAGATGGGTTTCAGCGTCGACACCCCATGGAAGAGGCTGCCGATCAAGGCGCGACGGGCGATCCTGAACGGCAGCGACCATCAGGTGCACGTCAAGTTCCGCAACAGGTACGGCCGCACTCGCTCGTACTACACGGAGTTCGAGGGGGTGATGTCGTTCCTGAGCCGCCGGATGGATCAGACCGAGTCCGAGCAGATGAAGGAACGCTACGAGGGCTACATGCGCGACGTGCCGTGCCCGTCGTGTGCCGGTGCCCGGCTGCGCCCCGAGATCCTGTCGGTGACCCTCGACCATCCTGCGCTGGGGGCCAAGTCCATCGCCGATGTCTGTGCGATGTCGGTGGCCGACTGCGCCGACTACCTCGACGGACTCGCACTCGACGAGCGTCAGCAGGCGATCGCCGGCCGCGTCCTCAAGGAAGTGCAGGCCCGTATCCGCTTCTTGCTCGACGTCGGGCTGGAATATCTGTCACTGGCAAGGGCGGCGGGGTCGCTGTCCGGTGGTGAGGCGCAACGTATCCGGCTGGCCACTCAGATCGGGTCGGGCCTGGCCGGGGTGCTGTACGTGCTCGATGAGCCGTCGATCGGTCTGCATCAGCGTGACAACCGGCGCCTCATCGAAACCCTCACGCGGTTGCGGGATCTGGGCAACACACTGATCGTCGTAGAACACGACGAAGACACCATCCGCGCCGCCGACTGGATCGTCGACATCGGTCCGCTGGCCGGCGAGCACGGCGGTCAAGTGGTGCATTCGGGCAGCTACCAGGACCTGCTCAAGAACCGCAAGTCGTTGACCGGCGCTTATCTGTCGGGCCGGGACACGCTACCGGTGCCCGAGGTCCGGCGGCCGATCGACCGCAAGAAACAGCTCGTCGTCGTCGGGGCCCGCGAACACAATCTGCGCGGTATCGAGGTGGCGTTCCCGCTCGGGGTGCTGACCGCGGTCACCGGCGTGTCGGGGTCGGGTAAGTCGACGCTGGTCAACGACATCTTGGCGACCGTGCTGGCGAACAAGCTCAACGGTGCCCGGCAGGTACCCGGCCGGCACACCCGGGTGAAGGGCCTGGAACACCTCGACAAGCTGGTGCAGGTTGACCAGTCACCGATTGGCCGTACCCCCCGATCCAATCCGGCCACCTACACCGGCGTGTTCGACAAGATCCGCACTCTGTTCGCCGCGACCACCGAGGCCAAGGTGCGCGGCTACCAGCCGGGCCGGTTCTCGTTCAACGTCAAGGGCGG
>NZ_CALLZT010000227.1:0-2698 GCF_937858515.1 uncultured Gordonia sp.
CCCTGGTTCGCCGAGGCGAATCCCAGATGGTCACCCGGCCTCCGTACCCCGACCGTCCGTCGGCCAGGCTTCCTCGTGAAGCGGTACGGGGGCCGTTTGTTCTCCGTTCAGGTCAGCGATCAGCCGACGTGGCGGCGGAGTTTGGCCGACAGGCGGGGGGTGAGGTCGCCGTCGGTATCAATGCGTTCTTCGACGTAGGCGAGGTCGCCGTCGGGGACCAGGCCGTAGAGGCGTTTGGCGCCGGCGGTGTGCGCGCCGGACTCGGCCTTGATGACGACGTCGGTGGCCAGTTCCCACGACGTCTGGTTCAGCGGATTGCCGTAGAACAGTTCGATCGAACCCTCGGCGTGGGCCAGGAGCAGCTCGATGGTGTCGTCGTCGCCGATCCGCCAGAAACCGGTCTCGCGCAGGTCGGGGCCGACGAAGTTGCCGTCGTCGTCGATGACCCAGGAACGGGACTCCCAGTTGAGGAAGTTCTGGCCGTCGTGACTGACGACGATCTGCTGGGAGAAGTGATAGTCGTCGCCGGTGAGCAGGTCGTGGCCCTCGCCCTCGCCGCGCCACACACCGACCATCGGCAGCAGGCCCAGCAGACCCGGATGCAGGTCGGCGCCCTCGCGGAGGTTGGCGGTGTCGGCGGGCAGAGGCAGATCGTCCCACGTGGGGACGTTGCGTTCGCGGCTGCCCGATTCGAGCGCCCGTGACTCGGCGTCGGCCACGGCTTCATCACCGGAGCGGCGCGGAGCCGGCCCGGGGACGGTGCCGTCGTCGGACGGGCCGGTCACGATTCGTCGTTGACCAGGCGGTACAGCACGTAGACGGCGAACCAGGTGATCAGCACTGCGGCGAGCACCAACAAGACCTCGAAGAAAATGACCACGGCGAGAGTCTACCGCCGGTCTGACGGAACAACCGAACTAAGGGCACACTCACCCGATGTCGGTGTAGATGTCCCGGACCCCCGAGGATGTTCGTGATCGACTCGCCAAGTGCGGTCGGAATCGCCTGCCATGCGGTGGATCAGGGCTCGATGTCAGCACGGATCAACCACATACCGCGCTTGACGGTGACTGCCTTATACATGATCGTGACCTCCTGGCCCGTATCCTGCACCGACGAGGCCATCGGCTTCATTGTGTTTGGCTAGGCCACGGGCCGCGCATCCTGGTCGACGGTTACGGGAGCAACGCGAATGACCCGACGTGCCGTGGGCGTACCATCGAGAAATGGCGCCGATCGACCGTGGCAATGGTCTCTGCACCAAGGCGTTCTGCGGCGGCCACCACGGATGCGTCGGCTGTGCCGAGTGGCAGGTCGCGGTATCGGGCTACCAGCTCCGCTATACGTAACCAGTCCGGCGCCGCGACGGGTTCGACGGCGAAATGACCGGCCGCGAGGTCGCCCAGAAACCTCACTTCGGCGTCTGCGCCCAACCGGCTACCGAGAAGGTAGACCACTTCGGTGATCACGAGTGTCGGGACGACCAGCGGCCCCGGATGTGTTTCGAGAAGTTCAAGTGAGGCGTGGTGGTGTGCATCGTCGGCGTCGACGTAGGCATAGAGCGGCCCGGCATCAACGATGAGGGCCACTACCGGTCGGTTTCTGTGCGCTCGACTTCTGTGCGCTCGACTTCTGTGCGCTCGACTTCTGCGGCCAGGATCTCCTCGATGCGCTCGGAGATGTCACTGCGCCCACTGCGGCCCGCGCCGGCGGCACCGAGACGTCGGCGCGGGCCCACGTCGAGGAATGTTTCCAATGCTTCCCTGCTGACCTCCGAGATCGTCATGCCCCGCAGACTCGCCTCATGACGCAACCGCGCGTCGAGATCATCGGGAATCTTGATGGTCGTCCTCTTCATGTATGCCAGCATACCTTCGGTGGATTGAATCGGCCTGCATGGCGGGGTGCGGGGCATGATGGGTAAAGCAGGCAACATAGCGAAAGGACCCGACGATGGGCTCAGACAAGCACCCGAACGACACCCCCGAAACCCCGATGCTGATCCCCGGCAAGGTCGAGGACTTCGTCAACAAATACATCGCGCCCACGTGGAACGGTGTGGCCAAGAAGATGCCGGTCTTCAGCGTCGTCAAGCACACCGGCCGCACATCGGGCAAGGCGTACGAGACGCCGGTCAGCTCATTCCGCAAGGGCGACGTACTGGCCATCGGGCTGATGCACGGCAAGACCAACTGGGCCAAGAACGTGCTAGCCGCCGGCGAGGCCGACGTGAAACTCCCCAAGGGGAAGGTGGTGCACATCACCAACCCGCGGATCGTGGCCGTCGGCAGCAACGCCCCCGAACTGCCCAAGCCGGCCCGGGCGATGCTCAAGCGTTCCGCGGTGTTCGCCGCCGACATCGTCTGACACCGACATCGCTGGCTGACAGCAGCGACGAAAAAGCCCGGCCACCACAGGGGTGACCGGGCTTTTTCGGTACAGCCGTATTACTTGGCGACGGTGATGTCGTGCTCGTGAACGCCGGGACCTTCCGGGCTCACGGTGACATCACCGGTGCCGACCGAGCTGAGCGCGCGCAGCGTCCAGGTGCCCGGTGCGGCGAAGAACCGGAAGTCGCCCGTCGCGCTGGCCACGACCTCCGCGGTGAATTCGCCGGTCGAGTCGAGCAACCGGACGAACGCACCGGCGACGGGAGCGCCCGCGGCGTCGGAGACGGTGCCCAGCAGCACGGTCTCCT